>JBAVRC010000782.1:0-3802 GCA_049694615.1 Thermosynechococcaceae cyanobacterium
GAACTGTTCTTGGCTCGATAGGTGATCGGCACTTTGCTGTTTCGCCAAATACCCAACCGCCTCCTGCAAGGCGATCAGTTCTTTAGCCCGATCGCCTTCCTCAAATCCTTCAACCAACCCAACCTCTTGCATGTCGCCCTGACCATTGTTCATAACCATCGGTTCGATTCAGCGCAACTAACTGGATGCAGCAGTGCCAATCAACTCCGGCATGGCTTTACCGGGGTCAGCAGTCTTCTCGGTCTTGGCTTTGGATTCCGCTGCTTTTGCGACAACCGGGAATCCCAGATAGTCCCCCGCCCGTTGCAATTCAGGCAGCGTTCGCGCCAAGAAGCTGTCCGCTAAGATGCGATCGCCCTTCACAATCCGGCCCCCAACCACGCAGGGAAACCAGACATGGAGGATTATGCATCGGTTGTTTTGCGCGATCGCATTTGACCCTGCTCTTTCGCCTGCGTCATGCGTTTGCTGCGGATATTCCCGCGCTGACCGCCCTTGACTCCAGACAAATCTAACAACGCTACCAGTTCTTCCTTGATCTGGGATGCAGGCTGACCGATTGCAGCCCTCGCCCATGCGATCGCCTTATCGGCAGCATCGGCCATCTGTCCCTGGACCGTGCAATCAAACAAGCATTCGCCGAACCGGAACAGGCTAATCCAAGAACACTAAAGCCATATTCATGCGGAATCGTTGATGCGATCGCGACAACTGCCACAGCTCAATTCCCGACCACGATTTCCTCAGCGGGTGGTCCCAAAGACTTTGTTTCTGGATGTTTCGGATTTAATCCGTCAGCCGAAACGACTATACATTGTGCAGCCAGTTCGTTAAGTCTGCGGATTCCGCGAAGTCTAGCAAAGCTTCCCCAAGCGATTCGAGTTGTTCCAAGGTCAGCGATTGAACTTGAGACCGTTCTTCTGGCGAAATTTCGCCGATACGGCGACTGAGTAACCGGAGAACCAATCTTGCTTCGCCTATCTGCTCCCCTTCTTGTCTCCCTTTCTGTTCGCCTCGTTGCTCGGTCTGCTGTTCCCATTCCAAATAGGCTTGTGTTAAGACCATCATTAATTCCTCTTCTTCTTCTTCATCCTGTCCGATTATCTCTATGCTGATTTTCCAATTGGCGATCAGTCTCAGTATAGCCGAACGCCTTGGATCCCCTGACTCCAATGCCACAACCTCTGCGATCGCCTGTTTCTGGGTCTGTCCTTTTCCCATCAACCGTAAATAAAGGGTTTCCTCATTAACTGGAAGCTGGTTAATCGCCACAATCGCGACTCGCAACAAAGGATGCAAAAAATAGACTCCAGACTCCCAATCTTCATCGGTAGTTGCTCCAAATCCAGCTAACAGTGTTTCCGATGCGGATGAGACGAGAATCCACAGATAAGGCAATTCGTCTTCGGGGACTTTTGTATCCTCCCGCTTCGCTTTCCGCAAATATTCCCCATGAACCTGATACGCCTCTTTCATGCAACTACGGACTTCCACTGGCGTAGGCTGGTTACGAAACGGTTCTAGCAGACAAGCTGTCTGACCCATGCGACCCAAGATGCCGATCTCTCGAAGCGCGATCGCGGGGGGTATCGATGGCTCGAAAAAGACATCGACAAATTGAGATTCACCAGGCACTTCAAGGCTAATTTCAACAGTACCGTAAGGAGAAAGTACTTCTTCGAGGAGTTGCTTAGAAAATAAGTCAAATGGATTTTTGGCCATACAATATTTACATAAATTACTCCTTAATCATCTCATGAACTTGAATCAAAAAACAGATAAATAATAATGCCCGGTAGCGATCCCCATCGTCTGGATAAAGACGGCGATGGAGTAGCCTGCAAAAACTAAAGGTAGGCGATCGCTAACATTAGGGGGAGGTGACCGGAATCGTGCGCTCTAATAACGAGCCTTCTACAGTCTTATAATCTGTGATTTTCCATTGCTTACCAACCTCTTCCAGGTTGTAACGAATACGCTGGGTTTGGAAGGCGGTTTGGGATGCCTCAACTGCTCCACGACGATACAAGGTCCGATCTTCTGTCACTTTCACCTCTATCGTTGCCTTGGATCCCGATGCTGCAAATTTCTCGACTGAATCAATCTTCTGGACCCCATAACGATAGTAGGATTGCTGACGTTGCAACCAACTCAGTATTCCATCCGACTTCCTCAAGTCTGCGTAGAGTTCTCCAGACGTGATTTGGCTGACCAGTTCTCGGTCGTAGGGTGGCGCAAAGATCTTGGCTTTTGCCTCCAGCCACTTTTGAATCAGAAAAACCGATTTTTCCTGAGAAATAGATGTATCAGCAACAACACGAGCGGATGGGTTTAACCGACTCTGTTGCTGATTCTTTTGCACATTGGCGATCGCCTTTTCTGCATACGGATCTCCCGGTCTGTGAACCAGTGCTGACTGGAAGTGGCTTAAAGCGCCTTGATAGTTCTTTTGCAGCTCGAACTGGTAGCCCAACTTCATTTCGCGATCATACTCGGCTGAGTTGAGACCACTGGAGGCCGTCGGCTTAACTTCTTTGACCGCAGCGATCACTTGTGAGGGCAATCCTTTGGTGCGTTGTTGCTGGTAATAGTTCAGGACTTTTGCGGTATAAATACCTGTCTCCCCCTGGTCAAACTGACTCGGATCCCCTGTCATCCACCAGGACGCAACCCGTCGTACTGCAACCGACTCTTGCTGCACACTGGCTCGATACTGTTCTTGAAAAACATCCTTGACGATACAGGTCACCGTTTGCCTAGCTGCCGTGGCATCTGCATTAAATTCAACAGGTGTTAATTCTTTTCCCAAACAACTTTTAGTCCATCGGGGAATATTGGCAGGCAACACTAGCCAGTCGCTATAGAGACCTATTGCTGCACTCGGTTTCACAGCCCCAGCACGTTTGATCGATTCAACCAAAATGGCAACTTTTGGATCCGATATCTGAGACAGGACGCTAGGGGACCATAACCCGGTCGCCAGAATACCCAGAAAAACAAGGTGCAGGGTTCGTAACAAGGATAATGACAAAATTCGCTGGTTCTCAGGCATTGGGTTTTGGAAATCAAGGATCGGGTTTGCTCAAGCAATCCTACTCCCCTTCATCATCCAATGAGATAACCTCACTCAGATCACCCTAAATTTATTTTATGCCCCAATCCCAACCCCTCAGAATCGTCTCTTTGCTCCCCAGTGCCACTGAAATTCTGGCGGCACTGGGACTGACTCCCTTTATCGTTGGACGCAGCCATGAGTGCGACTATCCCCCAGATATTCAAGATCGGCCTGTCTGTACCGCAGCGCGACTCAGCACGGCCCAGGCCAGCCCACAAATCGATGCCGATGTGAAAACCCTCTTGAACAAAACTTTAAGCATCTATGACATTCACCTGAATGTTCTGCAACAACTGCAACCGACTCACATTGTCACCCAAGACCAGTGCGATGTCTGTGCCATCACTTTCTCGGATGTCCAGAAAGCCGTGGCAATGCTGGTTGATCCCCAACCACAGGTCATCTCGCTACAACCCAACACCCTACAGGATGTTTGGGCCGACATTGATCGCGTGGCGTCTGCTTTAGGCATTGATGCCAAACCTGTTCTGAACAACCTCTATCACCGAGTTGAACTGTGTCGGCAAAAGACCCAGCACCTTAAGCCCGATCAACGGCCAACGGTCGCAGCCATCGAATAGATCGATCCCCTCATGGGAAGTGGAAATTGGATCCCGGAACTCGTTGCTCTTGCGGGTGGACAAAATCTCTTTGGAGAGGCTGGACATCATTCTCCCTATCTTGCCT
>JBAVRC010000783.1:0-6113 GCA_049694615.1 Thermosynechococcaceae cyanobacterium
GATAACACCTCCATCAAAAATGACATTTCCACCAATCAGAGAGATACTTTTCCCTGGTGTTACACTTAATCCGTCAGGTGGTGGTGAAATAAATTCAGGTGGTCCGGGATTATTTTTGGGCTGATAAATCTTAAATCCGTCATTCTTGACAATTATATCTGCTGGCTTATTTGTAAAATTGAGACCTATGGGTATATCAATTTTTAAGATTGGGATCTTCTGGGGTTGACTCGCACTGAATTCATAATCTGGAAAAATTATTGAATCTGCGGTTGTTGCGGTAAATGAACCATGAACACTTAGCTGTGCATTTTTTCCAAAAATTATGCCATTTGGATTAATTAAAAATAGGTTCGCATTTCCTAAGACTCCAAGTACACCATTAATATTTGATGATTTGCTTCCAGTAATTCTCGCAATAATATTGCTAACTCCTGTTGGGTTAGAAAAAAATCCGCCATGCCCTGAGTTAATGTTGAACCTTTGAAAGGAGTGAAAGAGAGCACTTCCTCTTCGAGTTCCTCCTGTAATAAGTTCTGACGGTATATCATTTATATCTTTTTTGTGAATAATTGAATTACCTTTTCCTAGTGTTTGATCGGGTTTTATATCAGCTAAAATTCTTTCTGTAAATATCAAATTCATTATATTTAATAACAAGCAAATATTTAAAGTTTTGAGTAATCGCTTAGAATCTGTCATAATTGTTATAAACTAGCTTAACTATTTATGGGGGGTGTATGGCAAGAAATGTAGAATCAATACCACATGCTGATTTTGCTTTACCGATTATTGGTAATGCTTTGAATTTGTTTTTGAGTCAGGAAGATTTCTTCTTGAATTGTTTTGATAAATATGGCCCTATTTTTAGATTTAATGTAATGGGTATGAGTTTTGTCTGTCTTGTAGGGCCTGAAGCAAATCAGTTTATTTTGAAAGATTTTCCTGAATATTTTTCGTCTTATAAAGGGTGGTCGTTTATTGAACCACTTTTTGACAAATCAATTTTACTTCAAGATGGACCTGAACATCAAAGAACTAGAAAAATGATGATGCCTTCTTTTCATAGTTCGTCCATTAATGAATATTGTAGATTGATTCATGAAATAACCCAGACTTCACTTGATAAATTAACAAATCAAGAACGAACTATTTCTTTGAATGATTTTTTTCATGATCTCACAAGTGAAATATCTTGGAAGTTACTTCTTGGTAGTAGAGCGAATAACCGTATTCAATACTTTCAGAATATTTTTAATCAATTTACAAAAGGAGTACAAACAGTCTTAAGAGTTAAAAGTACAATTACAAGATTTGGAAAAGCAATATCAGCAAAAAAGCAACTGAGAGAACTCCTTCAAGAAGAGATAGATTACCGTAGAACGTTTTTTACTGATGATATTCTAGGACTACTTCTTAGAAGTGCTGATCAAGATGGTAACACACTTTCGGATGATGAAGTTATAACCAACTGTCTCCAACTAATATTTGGTGGTTTTGATACCTTACCACTTTTACTTTGCTGGTCCTTATATGAGTTAAATGCAAATCCGGCATATCTACAAATGATTCGGGATCAGCTTGACTCTTTTGGGGAGATTCGATTAGATAGTTTTCGGCAAGCCGATAAGCTTGATTTTTTCCTTAAAGAGATGGAACGTCTTTATCCTCCTGCATATGTGGTACCTAGAGGTGTGCTTACAGCATTTGATTATTTGGGCTACAGAATACCTGAGAGATATTATGTGGTTTATTCTCCCTTACTTACGCATAGAATTCCTGATTTATTCGAGGATCCAAATCGCTTCGATCCTTTGCGGTTTTCTATTCCAAGAGAAGAACATAAAATACATCCCTTCGGTTTAATTGGTTTTGGTGGAGGGGCGCATAAATGCCTTGGAATTGAACTTGCCTCCTTAGAGATGCGTGTTATCTTAGCTACTTTAATTAAAAAGTTTGATTGGAAAGTGTATCCCGATTTAAGTTTTTTAGAAAGTCGAAATAGGGCTAGTATTAATAATCGAAATCTTGCTGCAAGTTTTGAAGTCCGTTAGTAAGGCTACCTCTAAGAAACATACTTATTGAGCATAAAAAGCATTGTTAAAGTGGATTTATTGTTTACTGTCCTAAACATTCGAGTTCAAAGTTGCACACTTGCAGTACATAACTTTAGTTTCTACCTACCCCGAGATCATTTTTTGCTCTAAGAAATCGATATGAGGACGCTGTTCATAATTCGATATGAGACAGCGTTTCCCCACGGGGTGATCTGGGACAATTAATTAAGATGTCAATATCATTTTGATTTTGAGAACCGATCTATTTCTGCAAGTTTTGTCTTAAGCGCAGTCTTTAAGGCTTTAATTTCTTCTGGCAGCAAGTCTTCTACAGAAATTGTCTGCAAGTTCTTGATTATCCTTTGTGATGATGTGCGTACAATTAATTTGTTGGCATGAAGTTTCAAGAACAAATTGTTGACTAACTGTCGAGTCTCGCTCAAAGACAAATTATCAATAACTACTTCTCTAGCCGCCTTAACTCTTATTTCCTCCGCTTCTGCTTCCTCTAGATTCAGCTTTTCAGCAGTAAGTTTGTTGAGTTCTCTAATTTTACTGGCATCTAGACCTGATTCCCGGATAATTACCTTAAGATCATTGGCAATCGCCAGCATTGAAAACACATTTGTGTTGATAGATGATGGGTTCAGTTGGTAGCTCAGCAGCGTTTGCAGAATGCCAGATTCCACGTCTTTTAGGTCGATTGACTCTAACCACTTATGCTGCTCATCTCTTGGTGAAGAGATAATAGCTGTTAACTCCGAGAGTTGATTGTTCCGTTTTAGTCTTTGTAGACATGTGTTGAGAATAGTTGGTATGCGTTCATGTTCTTTATCTAGTTCTGGATATCTATAGATAATCTGGGTAATTAAACACTCTGCTAGATCAAGAGGATGCAAGTCTTTTCTATGAATGGAAGTTGACAGTGCTTGGCTTTGGATTTCTAGAATATGAATTTTTTCTGTTTCTAGCGGAATAACAACAGCTTTTAGAGTTTTCCAAGGAATTAGAGGAGCCGCTCGCCACCTTCTTTCTCCATCAAAAATTAAATAATTCTCTTTACTTGGGAATAGAATGACTGGAGTGTGTTGTCCTTCCTCTTTCAATAGTTCTGCAAATGCTTTTAGCTCAGCTTGTGGAAAAGTTTGCCGAGGCTGAATAGAATTTCGTTGTATCCTTGAAATCTCAATCTCTTGTACCCCACCCTGTAATGAAAGCTGTTGGGTTAACAACTGAATTTTTGATTCCAGCTCAAGTTTTTGTTGAGGCGCAAGTTGCTGACTTTTTAAATGCACGATCTCAGCTTCAAGTTCCTCTACTCGGCCCGATAACTGATGAACTTTTTGTGTTTGTCCTGCTTCGGCAAAAATTTGACTTGCTCCGATTGTTTTAGGTCTAGCCATTATTTTCCTTTTAAAATCTTAATAACTTGGGATACTATGGGGTCAAATGACCTGACGATTGAATCTCCAGGTTGATAAAGATGAACAGGCAGTCCAGTGCCACTGGCGCTTAAAATGAAACCTGACTCTTTAATTGGAGGGAAACAAGTAATTCCCATCTGTTGAAGTTGATATGGAATTGTTTCGGTTAACTCAATATCTGTTCTAGCTTTTCCTCTTTTGTCGAGTCCCATTAAATTCCGATGAGCTGCAAATTTAGAGACATTGACTCTGGAAGGGACAAACCCCAGAATTTCTGGCTTTGGGCGTAAACGTAGGGACTCAATTTTTTTGTAGAACCAATCAACCATACCTGCTGCTCCAAATGAGTCTTTGTACTCTGGCTTCAGTGGAACAAGGATATGTGTTGATGCCGCAAGCGCAATTAGTCCCATTGGTTCTAGTGATGCAGGCGTATCCAATATGACAATATCTGCGTCAAGTGGGAAGTCTTCTATGCGGTCTCTTAGTACCTCATATTTCCTCTCATAGAGATGTAAGCTACGAATTACATCCTCTAATGCTGAACCACCTTGAATTACTTGGACAGACTTTACATGTTCTTGCCAAATTGAGACTAATGGATAGCTTCCATTGAAGTCTTGCTCCATGATAGCCGCGAGCGTTTGTTCTTTTTTAGGCGTAGTTGTTTTTCCTGTAAAAAAGTTTAACGACCCATTCTGATCGAGGTCGATTAAAATCACACGAAATCCTTTCTTCCCCAGTGCGTAAGCCAGATGAATCGCTAGAGTCGTCTTTCCAGAACCCCCAGTATTGCTTTCTATTGCGATTCTTATTTGTCGAGTTACTTTAGACATAAAGGTTAGACGCATACCATAACGTTAAGGTACATCATGATTAGACTTTGGACAAACCAACATTGAAATGCCAGAACAGCATTATCTCAGAGGCTAAAAGACTTACGGAAAACGCTTTTAGCATATTTTAGAATTTGGCTAAATCCAAAAATAATGCTAAATACGGAAAGCAGTTATATTTTAGAGGCTTTGTCAAGCTGAATTACTTATTTTATAAGGGCTTGAGTGTTTTTGTTTTCAAATGAAGCCTTTTGCTTTGTCTCAAGTCTAAAAGCTGAGAGCATTTTGAGGATTCACTTTTGGATCGGATGCTTGTATAGCAGTGTTTACGGTCAAACAAATTGCTGGACTAATGTTACAGCTATGAATGCTGGCTAAGGTTGCCTGAATGGTTCCTCTATTCTTGGGTTCTTGCTCCCTAGAGTCAGAGAGGGTATTTGGATACCCGTTGTAATTTACCATGATCTGTCCATTTGTGCAGTTTCTAATCCTGGATGAAGCCTTGGAAGGGTTGATTTCAATGTTCTGGCATTAGATTTCCGCTTCCAGGGGCTGCTGCTGAGCAAATTTGGTGGATAGCTGTCGTCAGTATCCGTGGATTTGATCCGCTAGTGGCGATCGCGATCGCAGCCTTTTGTGACAGCGATCATTGTATGTCGAAGCAAATCATTGGAAGATACCTCTATCAAAGTTAAGGGGGAAACAAGATGCGACTCGCTAATCTATTCGGTAATGCAGGAAAGGCATTAGCTCTATCCCCGTCTGAAAACAAAACTGATACTGGAATGTTAGATCAAAACACTGTGTTGGCCGATGAAACCGATATTTCTCAGGCGCTCCGGTTTTCGACATACTATCCGAACTGTTCTATCGATCAGTCTTTATTTCGCTAATCAGTTACAACATTGACCCAGAGTGCTTCCGGGTCATTTAGTACCGATTGTTGGCAGTGGAAATCCCCATGCAGGATCCCTAGCCATAGTTGGGATTGGTTAAGGGTAATCGATCACACCAAATCGGTAAAGCAAACCGCATCGGAATGATCGGAAAGAAATGTTGCGATCGCCAACTGTTGATCTGGGGTTAAGTGGACTAATTCCGGTTCCAGGAACTGCCAAAGCGTTGAAAGGTTGGCTTGTGCTGGTTCGGCTAGAGCCTCGGAAACGGCTGAGGCAAAAACAAGCTCTAGTTGCTGTAAGGGCATTACGGGCTTGCTAAACGGGAGCAAACAGAATGACGCCGCACCCTTGAGCGGCTAGCTCAAGTCGCTTGTCGAGCGTAGCCAGGGCCAACCCTTCTCGGAGTGCTAGCTCCAAATAAGCTGCATCGTAAGCAGAGAGTCCATGAGAACGAGCAAGACTCAACGTAGCGGTCATCGACTGATGGGGTGAAACCTCGTCCGTAAAAATTGGTAGTGCCTGCAACAGGGCGATCGCCCGAATCGATTGAGCCGAAGAAATGCGATTGCGGCGTTCGGCAACCAGTAAAGCATTAGCGGCCTCGAACGCCCATAGACTGGGAACCAAAGCACTTGAATCCTGTAAAGCATCCAGAACGGAATCGGCATAGGGATTAGCCTCATCCTCAAAACACCAACTCAAGGAAACGGAACAATCCAAAACAAAACGGCTCAAAATCGACGGCCCTCCTCGCGCAGTTCCTGGATGGAAAGACCGTTCAAACTCATTTGTTGGCGAAGCGATCGCAGTTCCTGGATGGTATCTTGTACGGGTTTGCGGGGAGAGACTGGAGACAGACAAGCGACGGGACGTCCATGCTTGGTAATGATAAAGGAT
>JBAVRC010000784.1:0-3076 GCA_049694615.1 Thermosynechococcaceae cyanobacterium
CACCTATATCGATGGAGATGCCGGGGTATTGCTGTATCGCGGCTATCCCATTGAGGAGTTGGCCGAACACAGTAACTTTATGGAGGTCTCCTACCTGTTGCTGTTTGGCGAGCTGCCCACGCAACCCCAATTTGAAGCCTTTTGGACGGAGGTCAAGCACCATACATTGCTCCATGAGCAGGTGCTGAACTTTTATCGCGGGTTTCGGCGCGATGCCCATCCCATGGCCATTATGGTGGGGGTGGTGGGGGCGCTCTCTGCCTTTTATCACGACGATATTGCCTTAAAAGATCGCCCCAGTCGCATCCATGCTGCGATCCGGCTGTTGGCGAAGATGCCCACCATTGCCGCAGCCAGTTATACCTACAGCAAAGGCCGTCCCAGTCGTTATCCGTCCAACAAACTGGACTACGCCTCAAATTTTTTGCAAATGTTGTTTGGGGTTCCTAGCGAAGACTATGAGGTGGATCCAGTCTTAGCGAAAGCGATGGATTTAATCTTTTTGCTGCACGCCGATCACGAACAAAATGCCTCGACCTCAACCGTGCGCTTAGCTGCCTCTTCCGGTGCCCATCCCATCGCCTGTATTGCGGCGGGCATTGCCAGTTTGTGGGGTCCCGCCCATGGTGGAGCCAACGAGGCCGTTATCCGCATGTTGAAAGACATTGGCACGGTGGAGAATATTCCTCAGGCGATCGCACGGGCCAAGGATAAGGATGATCCCTTCCGGTTGATGGGCTTCGGTCACCGGGTCTATAAAAACTTCGATCCCCGTGCGCGAGTGATTCAGACCATGGCCAAAGACGTCCTGGAGCACCTCGGCATTGACGATCCGTTTTTGGACATTGCCATCCGTCTTGAAGAGATTGCCCTGCAAGACGAATACTTCATTTCGCGTAAGTTATATCCCAATGTGGATTTCTATTCCGGCATCTTGCTTCGGGCAATGGGATTGCCCACCAATATGTTCACGGCTATTTTTGCCTTGGCCCGCACGGCAGGTTGGGTCAGTCATTGGCTAGAACTGACGGAAGACTCCCACGGCATTGACCGCCCCCGGCAGATCTATATGGGCTACCCGCAACGACCCTATGTTGCTGCCCAAAATCGATGAGTGATTATTAATATGTAGCAAATTTTACAATCTTGCGTCGAAAAATTGCATGGATTTCATGAATATCTAAAATTTTTAGATGCCCCAAGCGTGATTGTCGATCACCGATTTGGAGTGGGCATTCTTAAATTAGCACTGAATGTATGTGCAGGTACCTACTCTGCATGTGCGTTAAGTCTAGCCGTCGGCTCTAGGGTCGGAAGCGGCTAGCTAAACATGGACGTATGGTTCAGTGCGATCGCCTTTGGGGGGAAACTACTGTAATGATTTCGTTTCAAGCTGGGCAGCTCTGGCATCTGCTCGAAAAATGCCGCTCTGAAAGCTTTACTGGAGTTGCGCAGGTTGATGTTGTTATCGATGCGACACAATGCCAGCGATCGCTAATGCTAGCACTGCGAGCGGGTCATCTAACCTTCGTTGGGAAAACATTGCCCAGTCCGACTGAATTTGCTTTATTAATTCAACAGAAACTCAATATTGCCCATATGGAATCGGCACTCAAGGTGAGTGCCTTACGGGTGAAAAATCAAAACTCAATTCGTGAGTTATTTGAGTTTATCAGTCGATTTGGTCTCTTCAAGTGGGAAGACCTCGAACGGGTTATGCACCACCATGCCGTGGTGGGCTTGGAACAAGTGTTGCCCTATGGCGGAACTTGTCGGGCCGATACAGCCAACGCATTTGATCTCAGCTATGGCAATGGGAAGCAGGGATTCGATTGGGTACAACTGGACCAAGACCTCACCCAACGACAACAGGTATGGACAACCCTAGCACCATCCATCACTGGCCCAGACACCATTCCCCTGCCCAGCAACGCCGATTTAAATCAGATCTCGGATTTGGAGCATCGACAATTGGCCCAATGGGTGGATGGACAGCGATCGCTCTTAGATATTGCAGCGGAAGCTAACCTCGATCCACTGGAAGTGGCCAAGATCTATTGGGCTTGGTCTAAAAAAGGGTGGATTGGATTCAAGTCTCTGAATCACTCGGGTTTATCTGAAACAAAAACGGCCCAGAGTCCAACGGCACCGACTTCGCAAAGCGATCTGGACCTACCCATTGTCTTGAGCGTTGATGATAGCCCAATTGTACAGACCATGATCAAACGGGCAATCGGCGATCGCTATCAGGTGATTGCGGCGAACAATGCAGTTGATGCCCTTAATTTGCTCAACACTCGCAACGTAGCACTGATGTTGCTAGATGTCACTATGCCGGATATAGACGGGCTGGAGCTTTGCCGGACAATCCGTAACATTGCTAAATTCAAAGATCTTCCAGTAGTGATGCTCACGGCAAAAGACGGATTGCTTGACAAGGTGAGGGGTCAATTTGCTGGCTCCACTCATTATTTAATAAAACCCATTGATCGGGAAAAGCTACTTCCTATTTTAGATCGATATATTGCGGTCAAAGCAGCTACGGCTTAACTCAACAGGCTAATCCATGAATAACCATGAATTTCTAATCTTCCGTCTGCGCCAATTGCAGTATGGAATCCCAGTTTCCTATGTGCGCGAAATCTTTCCGCTCCCTGAAATTAACCCAGTTCCGGACGCACCGGGAGATATCATCGGTGTGCTGAACTGGCGGGGCAAGGTTTTGCCCGTCATGCACCTAGACCGTCGCCTGGGTCAACCCATGCAGCCTTGCCGCCTAAGCGATCGCGTCATTGCGATCGAGTGGGAAGGCATTCAGGTGGGTGTCATTGTGAATGCGGTGGAGGATGTTCTGCCCCTTGAAGACGATTGGATTGATCAAGATATTGCTTACGGGCGCGAGAACCAGATCAACACAGCATTCCTGAGCGGGGTGGCTAAACTTGAGACCAATATGCTGCTTTTGCTCAATATCGATGCGCTGATTCGACTCGCAGACGATGTGGCCGTCTTGATGTGGGAAAGCGAGCTGCAAGCTCAAGAACACGAATCGGAGGCAGGCTTTTTGGCAGAGAGC
>JBAVRC010000785.1:0-6723 GCA_049694615.1 Thermosynechococcaceae cyanobacterium
TTTTGCTGGCGGTTGAAACCGCGCCTACAAGAACGATGTCCGCCTGCGCGGACTAGGAGTGGATTTCAACCCGCGCAGGCGGGTTTTGTTCTTGTAGCCGCGATTTCAATCGCTGGGTGTTATTAAATCCGCGATCCTAAGTTCTTCCCCACTTAAGGAGACGCTGGTGGGGGACTAGGCGATGTAGCTGGGGATGCGGGAGCCACAGACGCCGCAGGTTTTGGCTGCGCCGCTCCGGTGCCGCTGGTTTTGGGCGGGACCAAGGGGGCAGTTGGTACCGTCTGTGTGGATGGAGTAGGCGAAGTCTGGGGTTCTTGAGGCGGCTTCGGCATTTTGGGAATGGGCATAAAGAAGAGAGCCGCTGCGGCCACGGCCACCACCGTTGTGCCTAGGGCAATGGGAGCGACCTGCTCCACCACTAAGGGGCCAGACACCACCTCTTGCCGCAAACGCGGCTGAATGGAGACGGCCAGATCCGGTAAAGTTTGGTCATCCGCAGCCAGCTGATCAATGGCTTCAATGAGATCAAATAACTGGAGCGATGATAGGTGAACCTGTTCAACATCTGCCTCAGACGAGGCATCAGGGGAGACACTTTGCGCCTCTTGCAACAGCAACGCCCTGGGTACAGCCAGATTAAACCCACCCTCTGCGGCTGGGGTTAACTGAACCTTAGCAGTGGGCTGATCCCCCCGGCGATGGGCTGATTGCAAACCGCTCATCCAAGCCTGAGCGCAAGCATTTGCGGCATGAATCAGGCTTTCCAGCAAATCCCGACCGCCAATCAGCGTTTGTTTTTCACGGGCAAAGTAGCATTCAAAACGGGTCAGGAGGGACAGTTGCGGTCTACTGGTGGAACTGTCCAGGGAGTTGCTTAACCCCTCCAGAATTAGGACACAGTTTGGCAAACTATATTGACGATTAATAGTCATAATTACGAAGTTAAGCGACTTCTCCATCAAACAAACTAGACCAAAGACGCTGCATTCCGGCGGTACCCGTACAGAATAAGACTTGCTCCAACAAACGTAGGGCCAGTTCATTGAGTTTCTCATTCTGCTTATAGAGGGCGATCGCCGTGCGGTTGGGATTCATGCGACTGAAAAAATGACCGCGAAAGCGCTCTAAATACTGGGCCAATCGGAAATGATGATCGGGGGTCAACTGTTGGCCTCGGAGTTGCTCGTGGGCCAGCAAGAGTTGACGGATCGTGCCTGTTTGATGGCGGGCCAAATAACAGGTGAGCGCTACTAGCGCTTTCCCTTCCGCTAAATTCAGCGGACGACGCTGGCTAAATCGCCGCAGCGGATTAGTATTGCGAAGTTGCCACAGATGCACGCGGTTCTTAATGATAGGCTTTAGCTGTAGTTCTTGCAGCCCCGCCAAGATATTCTCCGTTGCATTGAGGTCCAATGCCTCAAGGGCCAACAGCATCCAGTCGAGTTGAATGCGGGTGCGACGCGGACAAACCTGTCCCGGCATATCCGGATCGGTGAGTCCAATCAGTGTATAGGAATCGACTTGTGTCGCCGGGTTATTGTCTTGCATCCTTGTTTTACTGCTATCCATCCCAATCAATAGACCTTAACCCAACCCAATCAGTGGACGGTCTGACCAACGTTTTGACCGCCGCAACGAAATTGATAGGGCTGAAGGAACAACCCCATCCACCCACTTAGTGTACGATTTCTGACGTGACTTCTTATCAAGCAATCCGAAAGACTTCACAGATTTGTGCCTTTTGCCGCCAACGTCTACCTTGAAATCCTACCCATCATGGACTTAAAACCCCTCATTCGCGAAATTCCAGATTTTCCTAAAGAAGGGATTCTGTACCGCGACATTACCACGCTTCTCCAAAACTCCACTGGTCTCAGCTATGTCATCGATCGATTGACCGAAACCTTTGCCGCCGAATCCATTGACTATGTTGCCGGGATCGAATCGCGGGGGTTTATTTTTGGCACGCCCCTGGCCTGTCGGTTGTCGGCGGGGTTTGTCCCCATTCGTAAACCGGGTAAACTGCCTGCTGCCACCCACGCCATGGAATACGACCTAGAATATGGCACGGATCGGTTAGAGGTTCACCAAGATGCCTTTGAATCCGGTGCGCGTGTCCTGATTGTGGATGATTTGCTAGCAACGGGGGGAACGGCGGCAGCGGCGGCCAAACTGGTCGAAAAAACAGGTTCTGTCCTCGTGGGTTTTGCTTTTATTATCGAGTTAACGGATTTAGCCGGACGCCACAAGCTACCGGATCTGCCGATTCAAACCTTGATCCAATACTAAAGACGAAGGCCGAAACGGATGACGAACCCCAATTTGCTGCACACACAATCCGCCGTAACACGCCTGTTGCAACGGATAAAAGCCGTTTTAGGCAGCGAATTGGCGGCCTACACCTTGCAGCGCTTTGCCCAAGCGCTGCTGACCTTACTGTTGGCCTCTGCCCTGTGTTTTGCCGTCATCCAGTTGTCGCCAACCACCTACATCGACATGCTCAAGCAAAATCCCAAGATTTCGCCGGAACGGGTGGAAGAATTGCGCAAGCTGTTTGGGTTGGATCAACCGCCGATTGTGCAATATTTCCGCTGGCTCTGGCGGGTTGTCACTCGGTTCGACTTTGGCGATAGCTTTGCCTACCAGCGGTCTGTAGGGTCTTTACTGTTAGAGCGGGTGCCCAACACGTTGATCATGTCCTTGGCCTCTATTGTTGTGACTTGGGCGATCGCCATTCCCTTGGGTATTGTGGGGGCGGTCAACCAAAACCGTTGGGCTGATCGGGTTTTACAAGTCCTCAGCTACCTTGGTCAAGGTTTTCCCAGTTTCATCACCGCGCTTGCCCTATTGTTTTTTGCCCAAAGTACCCCCTTCTTTCCCGTGGGGAACATGACCAGCATCGATTATGCCGATTTAACCCCCATTGGGAAGGTGCTCGATATTGGCTGGCACTTGATCTTGCCTACCCTAGCCCTTAGCCTCACCAGCTTTGCCGGACTGCAACGCATTACTCGGGGTAACCTATTGGACGTATTACGGCAAAATTATGTGCAAACGGCGCGAGCCAAGGGATTGCCAGAGAGTCGGGTGATTTATCTCCACGCCCTGCGCAATGCGGTAAACCCCTTGATTACACTACTGGGGTTTGAATTTGCCGGACTGCTGAGCGGCGCGTTTATTACCGAAAATTTCTTCAACTGGCCTGGATTAGGGCGGCTCACCCTGCAAGCGGTGCAATCCATTGATTTATACCTCGTCATGGGAAGTTTAATGATGGGGGCCGCTATGCTCATTCTGGGCAACTTTTTAGCCGATCTGCTCTTAAAAGTGGCGGATCCCCGTATCCAGTTGGGCGATCGCGCCGCCAGTTGAGGTGCATGATGTTCTCGCAAACCTACTACGCCGTGCGATCGCAAAATACCGGACAGTACCTCGTCGCACACCCAGACCAGGACTCCAATGCCGGATTTTTGCTGCTGTTTTCATCGGATTACGATGCCTATAGCTATGTGAATACCCATACACAAGGTCCTGCCCCAGCCTTTGCCGTGGAAGGATTGCCAACCACTGCTCTCAAAGCGACCCTCAATCGGTGGCAACTGAGCGGGGTCGGGGTTGTGAGCGATCCGTTAATTCCGCACATTGAGTTTTACCGAACGGAAACGAGATTTCCATTTATGTAAACCTTTCGTTCGGTTTTCCAGCCCATTCTCCCTTGCATCGATCTCCTGGCAAACATGCAAGAATTAAGAGATAGCGGGCAACATAGGTACCGAGTAGGTCCGTGGCATCCATTTCTCATCTACGGTTCAGTAACGTTCGGTACAGTGAAGTTGGTGCGTCCCATTTTCGTCATTGAGGATACAACAGTGCTCACGAAAGGGTTTGAAGTTGAAGTCTATACAGGCTTGCCCACTGGCGACATCATTGGTTTATCGGATCGGATTACTGCCGATGTCGATGGATTCGTGCGAGAGCCTGACACCCGCAATGTCGAGTATGTCACCAATCCCTTGCTCGATTACAACGCGTTGCTGTGCGAACTGGTCCAGCCCCGGTTACGACTCCGACGTTATTTAGATGAACTGGGCACCTACACCATCATTCCCGGCAGTACCCTCTCCTTAGGCGACAGCCGCCAGTTCCATCGCTCTGACCCGCACAATCCCTATCATTCCTATATTGAAAACACCTACGGCACCGATGTCGTCACCGCTAGCATTCACATTAATGTGGGCATTGCCGACCCAGAACGCTTAATTCAAGCCTGTCGGTTGATTCGCCTAGAAGCGCCGCTGTTTTTGGCCCTGAGTGCGGCCTCTCCGTTTCTAGACGGTCAGATGACCGGGTTTCATTCCACCCGTTGGGCGACCTTCCCGCAAACGCCAGCCCAAGTGCCCTTATTTGAAAGTCATGCCCATTTCATTGACTGGACCGAGGCACAGCTGGCGGCGGGCACCATGCAAAATGTTCGACACCTCTGGAGTTCAGTGCGACCCAATGGGGCAGCGCGCCCCTACGACTTAAATCGCCTCGAACTCCGAATTTGCGATTTAGTCACTCACCCCGTCAAACTGCTGGCGATTACGGCCCTACTGGAAGCTCGGTTGTTGCAACTCATGGATGACCCCTCCATCGATCCGTTGCAGTCGAGCCTTTATAGGACTGATTTGGACCAGTTAGTGCGCCTAACCACCGCCAATGAACAAGCCGTGGCCCGCCATAGTCTGGATGCCGAACTCATCCACTGGCAAGATGGGCGATCGCTCCTAGCCCGCGACTGGATTGAAGAACTGTACACGGAAGTTTGGCCCACAGCCCAAGCCCAAGGACTGAGTTGCGTCTTAAAACCCGTGTTAAACATCTTGCAAAAGGGCAATGAAGCCCAACAGTGGCTCAAGTTGGCGAATCAGGGCTGGTCGATTCGCTCCATTTTGCAACAGGGCATCCTGTCCATGGAATTGGACGAAATCGAACTCCGCAATAAACTGTGCCAGCCCGCTGTCGCGTAGAATAACTGGGTTGTATTCTGAGTTTTGGTCCTTGCCAGTGCAACCCATTGCCCTGGCAACCTTGATCTATGTTGAAATTGGTTCTGGTTCACCCACAAATCCCGCCGAATACGGGCAACATTGCCCGGACCTGTGCTGCCACAGAAACGGAACTCCATTTGGTCGAGCCATTGGGGTTTGACCTGAGCGATCGCCAACTGAAGCGAGCGGGGTTAGATTACTGGCCCGCTGTCAAACTGTACCGTCACCCCTCCTGGGACGCCTTCTACGAGCACGCAACAGCCACCGACGGACGTTTGATGGGGTTCAGTACCTCCGGCGATCACAGCTATTGGCACGTTCAGTTCCAACCCAACGACTGGTTGCTCTTTGGCAGCGAAACCCAAGGGTTGTCCCCATCCATGCTGCAATCCTGCAATGCTACGGTGCGCATTCCCATGTCACGACAGCATGTGCGGAGCCTAAATCTCTCTGTCAGCGCGGCTCTTGGCTTATTTGAAGCACGACGCCAGATGGGCCTTGAATCGTAACCAAAATGTTTTTGGGATCTCAAAGCGCATCCAAACAAAGGCTAAAGGGATCCCCTGATAAGAATGAGTTATGAAAGTGTTTATGAGATTTAATCGGTCAACCATCCGTTGTTTCACGTAGGCAGCATCAGCGGGGGAATTCTCAAGCCGCTCGTCATGAGAAAACCCAGGTCAGGCAATGAATCGAGCTTACTTGTTATGGACAGAAAGGCATATCCAAATAGAGGGCTGTACTGGCCGATCTGGTCAATGCATCACTTGCGATCGCTACAAATATCCGTATGAATACGGGGATCGCAAGATTGAACACTGGGGAAAGATAGGCTAAAGTCACAGAGAACAAAAATAATCGTTTTGCATTCGGAGGATGCCTATCGCGGTACATTGCCATTCCAGGAGTTTTAGTTTTTAGGTGTGTCTGGAATCAATGCTTCAAGCTTTTGAGCTTGTCTAAATGTCCGAATCAGGGTATTTTGACCTAAGCATTGTCGCAATCAAAGGTGAGTCACTCTTTTTTTGCATGAGCAATCGACCGTACAGGTTAGTTCTCGACCGTTTTATCCAGTTGGGAGCTTAACTTTGAATCACACCGAGTCACTCATGAATTGTCTAGGAGGTCCTCATTGAGACGAGAAATTCCGCAGAAGGTTGATGCTCAATTCGGTTTTGCAGACCAGAGCCGATCTGAATCTGCCCCTAGAGTTGGTGCAACCCTTTTCCGTCGAACTCGTTCTGCTTCTGTATTGAGCGTTACATTGACGGCAAGTGTCTTGGGCATCCTTATGCCCCATCACAAAGCTACGGCTTATTCTGCACCCACTTCCACCCTTTCAGGGTCCATTACATCCTTGCCTGAGTCATCCGATTTAGCGATTTCTCTAGGCTCTCCCACCGATCAACCGATAGGGTCTAGTCAAGGCAGCGGATCGACACTCATCGTCTCCCTTGCATCAAGCCAGTCAGCAGCGTTGGATCTACAAACCCTCAACCCGTCTTCGACTGTCTTAGGCTTTTCAACAACCCCCAACCTCCTCTCCACCGCCCAGCAACTGGGACAGGGAGAGGTCCAAAGTGAAGCTTTCGCGGGTTCTCTGCTTTCTGCGACAGCCTCAGTTAACGCCAATACTGCGTTTACCCTTGCAAATTCAAGCCTTGCTTCAGCGACTGCTACTGTTCCGCCA
>JBAVRC010000786.1:0-1881 GCA_049694615.1 Thermosynechococcaceae cyanobacterium
GTGTAAAGGCGCTCCTTAATACCGAATATCGACTGGCAAAGGCTGGGGTGAAGCAATTTGAGACTATTCGGAATCAACTCGAAGGAAATTGTCGGAGCGTTGCAGATTGATTAAAACAGCTAAATAAATCTGGACAGTTGGATACGTTTGCGTCATGCGCTAATCAGTTTCGGTTTATTCGTTTTGCTTTGAGTGACCGCGTATGATGCAAACAGCTAGTCCTGTGATTAGTTTAGTAACCGTACATAATTTAATGTCCTAACAAGGTATCCCCTGGATGCGCCTCTTTTCCTGCCTACCACTGGTGGGATACCTTTTTCTTGCGCTTACCCTGGTTTTAACATTTTTCGGCAAGCCCCAATTATTGACAGAGTGTTCATTTTAAAGCCAAAGCAAAATGATCCAACAATGCGATCGCCCTTTCATCAGCAGACCCAGAAACAACTGCGATTGTACCGAAGTTAGACATAAGGCGATCGCCGTGCCACATGGGGTTTAGCGGGGGTTGCCGTGCGAGCAGGGGCACGGATTACCCTAGCAATGCTCTGGCTGATGAATGACGCTTCAAGTGCGATGTTGATCAATACCTTTTATCAAGAACTGACCAGAACCCCTGCGACTAAAGTTGAAGCGATACGACAGGCACAACTGGCGCTATTGAGTAACCCTCAATATCGCCATCCCTACTACTGGGCACCCTACATTCTGATTGACAACTGGTTATAGAACGCAGCTGGAATTTAATGGGGCGATCTGCATAGCTTAAAACTCCCCAGAGATAGGAAGAGATAGCCGAAAGGCTTGCTTCCCATCTCACACTTTAGTGTGCCTAAATTTCTTAAATTTCTGCATAGGTTCGAGTGAATCAGAGATAAGAAGTAATAGCCATAGATTTAACAATTCAACAGTCTATATAATTATTATTGAGGCAAATTAAATGAATCTCCACTTCAGCACAATTGCTCGTCGAGTAGCGTTCGCAATCACGGCCTTAGCTATTTCAGCTCCCAGCGCTCTGGCTTGGACTTGGTCTAGCAGAGTTACTTTATATAATGCCCCCGGACTTTGTGTACAAGGAAGTGCAGGGATAGACAGCCAAAAACCTGGGCTTTTTTCAGGAAACCTAGCCTATGCAAACACTTACGCACTTAGGCAGGGTTGCGGTGTCGGTTTGAATTTGCCGAATGGGTGGGCAGCCGTAAGACTCGAAGTATTCAAGTGGACTGGGTCCAGTTGGGCAATTTGTAGAAGCACCAATTGGACATTCGGATCTACCGGTACGAACCAATGGGGGCTATTGGGGCCTTCACAGGTTTTTGACTACGGCGGTCCGTCATCATGCGGAACGGGATACTACGGAACAATGGCGCACGCTTATGCCTGGGACGGTTCTGCTTGGCGTGGTGGCGGGGTCTGGTCTGGGTACGAATATGTCACTCCCTTGAGATTCGGACGGGTGGCCAAACCAAAAGCACCGTCGCAACCAAAATGGATTGATGCGAAGGGGAAGGTGAACCCCAAACTCGCTCCCCGTGAATTACCCCTGGTTGGCTCCAACGGCAAGATCCTCATGGGGACTATGGGTAAGGCAAGAATGGTACCGAGTAACATCGCACCGCCGCCGCCTGTACGGAAGTAGTGTTTTGATAGCTTAGACAGCAGTAGTAACGCCTCTGGATAATGGGGATTTATTCACCAATTTACCCCAGACGCACCAGTAGGGTAGGCAATTGCCTACCCTACCTTTTGTCGCAAAACATGTGTGTCTCCAAGTTTAAAGATGAAAGGCTTAACGGGATCTGCTGATAAATCCTAAATATCGCCATCCCTACTACTGGGCACCCTACGTTCTGATCGAAAATTGGCTGTAATGCCCTTTGT
>JBAVRC010000787.1:0-2380 GCA_049694615.1 Thermosynechococcaceae cyanobacterium
GCTTTATTTAGCGCAAAAATTTAACGCCAGGGCGACGGGAATTACCCTAAGTCCTGTACACGCCCAGCGCGCCACCGTCCGTGCTCAAGGATCGGGCTTAGAAACCTGTTTTCAGGTGGCCGATGCGTTGCAAATGCCCTTTGCCGATGCATCCTTCGATTTGGTTTGGTCCCTGGAAAGCGGCGAACACATGCCCGACAAGCAGCAGTTTTTGCAGGAGTGTTTTCGGGTTCTAAAACCGGGCGGAACACTCATCGTTGCGACTTGGTGCCATCGCCCCAGTGCTCCGCCTGAGGCCGCTTTAACCACTCAAGAACAAACCTTGCTGGATAAAATCTATCGTGTTTACCATTTGCCCTACGTTATCTCAGTGCCAGACTATGCCCAGATTGCAGACCGTCTGCACTTTCAGCAGGTACGCACCGCAGACTGGTCCGATGCCGTAGCCCCCTTTTGGGATGATGTGATTACCTCGGCACTGAATCCAGCCACCCTCGTCAAGATTTTAGGTGCGGGCTGGCCCACCCTGCAAGGCGCATTTGCCCTCAGGCTCATGTCGAAGGGATATCGTCAAGGGTTAATTCGCTATGGCCTGCTCCGCGCTACAAAATAGAGGCGGGCTATCATCCTATTCGTGAGTCGAAGCATTGTGTCCAAACCGTTACAGCAAGGAGTCCGTTGGCTTTCTGCTCTGTGGAAATTTTCGCGGCCCCACACCATTATTGGCACCACTCTCAGCGTTATGGGTTTGGCTATTATGGCACTAGGAGACGTTTCCAGGGAGTCTCTGATCAGCCCAGCCCAATCTGGGTTTCAATTGGTCCCATGGATCTTCAGTGCCCTGATCCCGAGTCTATGTGCCAACGTTTATATCGTAGGTCTCAATCAACTGGAAGATATTGAGATCGATCGCATTAATAAGCCAGCCCTGCCTTTGGCCTCGGGTGAGTTTTCTCGCACAGAGGGGTTAGCCATTGTTGGCACAACCGGAGCTTTAGCCCTCGTTTTATCAGCCATTCAAGGGAATTTTTTGTTTCTCACCGTCATGTTGAGCATGGCGATTGGCACGGTCTATTCGCTACCGCCGCTGCGCTTAAAACGATTTCCCTTTTGGGCTGCACTCTGTATTTTTGGGGTGCGCGGGTTTATTGTCAATCTGGGGTTTTTTCTCCATTTTCAGCAGATCTTGGGCAGGTCTCCGTCCATTCCGCCCCAGGTTTGGGCTTTAACCTTGTTTGTGGTGCTATTTGCCTTTGCGATCGCCATCTTTAAGGATATCCCCGATGCAAAAGGCGATCGCCTGTTTCAGATTCGGACGCTGACGCTAAGACTCGGCATTCCTGCGGTGTTTAAATTAGCGCGCTGGGTATTGACCGGGTGTTACGGCATGATGATCGTTATCACGCTCTTGGGGTGGTTGCCCATCCAAGCCACTGTTCTAATCGTCACCCATGTCGGATTACTGATTTGGCTGTGGATTCGGAGTTTAAAGGTTGATTTGCACGAAAAAGATCAAATGAGCCAGTTTTATCAGTTCATTTGGAAACTCTTCTTTTTGGAGTATTTAATTTTTCCCCTAGCCTGTTTATGGAAGGGGTAGGGATGAAAATTTAAGGGTTATCGGATCGCCACGGTTGCTCCCAAGGATAACCGCCGACTTCTAGGCACCCCAGATGGCTTTGGGCCTCCAGTATCAGCTCCCAGGTATTGCCCTGACGCTGCCAAAGTTTGAGGTGCAGTTGTCCTTGGGTGGTATCTCGGCACACCCATTCCAATCCAGTTTGGGTAGGCGCACGCACCCGCGTCACGGGTTGGTCTGGGGCCGATGCCGTTAGTTCGATTCGGTGGCGATCGCTACTGGCCTGCATGAACCAATACCCCCAAGGATGAATCTCCCAATGAACGGTTGCGTTCCACGGCACAAACTCGTAAAAAGTACCTCGGAAATGAATCCCCACCATCGCTGCCGCTTCCATCCGGCCTAAAACCCGTCGCAGTCCACCACCAGCGGTGAGGGTGAGATCCGGCTCCTGTTCAAAGGCATTGCAGTTGAGCCAAAACCACTTTTGCGGAAAGGCTCCGCCCCAGTTTTTTTCGCTGTAAGCAGGCGCTTGATGGAACGCATATCGCTGGTCGTTCCAATCTAGCCAGCCCGTGGCTAGCCCGTGGGCCATCAAAATTTGCCAGCCCGGTTCAAAGATTTGAAATTGGGACAGCCACCCCGCTGTAGACTGCTGCACCCCCTGGGGATTGCCCCAGCCATAGATGGGTTCAAGGGCAAACTGCCATCGAGCGGATTGCCCCGATCCGGGGTCCCGCAATACCCCTTGATGCCAGGTAGCGGTCACTTGATACCCCTCTTGGACCCGCGCCTCGAAGA
>JBAVRC010000788.1:0-7261 GCA_049694615.1 Thermosynechococcaceae cyanobacterium
GTCTTTGTTGCGCATTGCAGTTGGCTCCAATCCGTTGTGCTTGTACGTCAAAATCCGCTCGATTGGAGGGTATTATTCATGGACCTTATCGGTTTGCGGTGCCATGGCAGCAAAATCCTCGAATGAAAAATAACCCAAAATTTCCTGCAACCGATCAATATCCGTTAGATATAGGTACCCCACAAGGGTTTCAAGTGCAGTCGCTTGTTGATAAACCTCTAATGCCAAACGCTTGGGTCGTCCAGTTGCTGCATTCCGGCCTTGTTTCAGGATTTGGAGTTCGGTTGCCGACAAATGGGGCAATAAAGCCTTGACAAAGGATGCCTGTGTTTCGGCTCGAACACAAGCAACGACACGCTGATGGTAGTCGCGAATCCGAGCCGACGGCAACAAATATTGCGTGCGAAAATAAAGCTCGTAAACCGCATCGCCCAAGTAAGCTAAAGCAATGGGCGAAAGGGTTTGCAAGGGCTTAGATTGAAGGGGATACCCAACAATACGGGGGAAAAGAGGATGCATGCGCTTAGCGTCTCGGTTGGCAATCCCCAATAGGTCAAGGGCTCGGAAGATTGGCGATCGCCGCCTCAACGCTGGGCTGTAAAGCCAGGAAATCCTGAAGACGAACCAGTTTAACGGTTTGTGTCACCCTCGGATTGGTCACGATTTGAAAAGAACCCTGGGCGTTTTGCATCTGTTTGGCTAGTCTCACCAATACACCCAGACCGGAACTATCGATAAAATCGATCTTCGATAAGTCCAAGATAATATTGGCAGGCGGCTCTTCTAGACACTTGGTCATCACCTTCAAAAAGACAGGTTCCGAGAAAGCATCCAGCAAACCGGTGAGGCGAAATAGCTGATGGTTATCCCTGACGTCTCGTGTGCCTCGCAAGCTTACTGTCAGGTTTAGTGACTCAGGAATAGTCGACTCCTTATTCTTCTATCAATTAAACGCTTTTTGTAAAGTTGAGGGACCAGTATAGGGTCTTTCAGCGGTCTTGTCCACTGCTCCCCTCATCCTTGGCGATAAACCTGCATGGCCTCAATAAATTGGCGAAACAGGTAATCGGCATCGTGGGGACCGGGACTCGCCTCGGGGTGATACTGAACCGAGTATAACGGCTTTGATCGATGTCGTAAGCCGGCAATGGTCTGATCGTTTAAGTTCAGATGGGTGATTTCCAGATCCGATGCGCTGAGAGAGTCGGCATCAATGGCAAAGCCATGATTTTGACTCGTAATTTCCACCTGTCGATCGAGTCCAGCGGGCTGATTTAAACCCCGATGGCCAAATTTGAGCTTGAAGGTTTGTGCGCCTAATGATAAGCCCAAGAGTTGGTGGCCTAAACAGATCCCGAACAGGGGTTTTTGGCTGTCGAGGAGGGTGCGAGCCGTCTCGATGCCTTGACTCACGGCGGCTGGATCCCCAGGACCATTGGATAGGAAAATGCCGTCGGGGTTGAGTTGCAAAATGTCGGCGGCTGGGGTTTCTGCTGGAACCACTAAGACCCGACAGCCGTAACTGACGAGACGACGCAGAATATTTCGCTTGATGCCAAAATCCAGGGCGACCACGAGGTATGGCGCTTGATCGGTTGCTTGCAGATCAGGGGCGAATTCCCAAACTGGATCGGTGGGGGAGACCCATTCATACATTTCAGGGGTGGTGACCCCTTGGGTTAAGTTGAGTCCCTCCATCGAAGGAGCCTGCAAAACAAGGTGGTGCAATTGGGCCGGATCCAGAATTTCGGTGGAAATGGCTCCGTTCATGGCCCCCACGGAACGAATTTTGCGGGTTAGCGATCGCGTATCGATTCCGTAAATCCCCGGAATATTATGCTGTTTCAGATAGTCCGGCAAGGTTTGCTGCGATCGCCAGTTGCTGGGATCAAAGCAGACGTTGCGGGCGATCGCGCCCAGCACATGGGGACGGTCCGACTCTTCATCCTCTGGGTTGACGCCAGTATTGCCCAATTCGGGATAGGTAAATGTCACCAATTGGCCGGAATAACTGGGGTCTGTCAACACCTCCTGATATCCGGTCATGCCCGTATTAAACACCACTTCGCCAACCGTAGTTCCCAATGCACCAAAGGAACGCCCTCGATAGGTCGTTCCGTCGGCCAAAACCAATAAAGCCGATGGTTCAGACAAAAGCGGCATAGCCTTTAGACCGTTGCGAATGAAAACCCATTCAATACCCTACTATGCTTGAGCGGATTTCAGAAGCACAAGAGCATTCGATTCATTCTAATGAAATAGTTTAACGGGGGGAGAGACCCCATCAACGGTGGGTATCGGTAATTTGCGGGATACCCGAAAGAAAATCCATTCTTCTACGGCTTCCGCCAAGTTCTGTCGGCAGGTCTCCAGCGTCTCGGCCTGGGCATGCACGTCGTCGTAACCCAAGATCTCACCGTAAATGGACTCATCTTCAGGAAGAACGCGATAGGTGGCCTGCGTCATCACCGCATGAATATAGTCTGAAAGCATAGCCAATATGGGAGCCACTGTATGTCTCTACTATAGTACCCAGCCGCAGTGCCGATGGAAGACGCGTTGCCTTGACCTGGGCGGTCTCTGCTGGCCGACCCTACCCCAATTTAAAACTCCGGTTCTTGCCCTCTAGCGCTATTTTTCTCTGAAATGCTCTGCTTGATGGGGCTGTACCCCGTTAGGCTGCGCGATCGCACACATCCGCCTGATGGCTTCATAAGTCAGGCTTTGGAGCATTTCTGACGGGGGACTGGTCAGGAAAGATTTTTTGGGTGAAGGGTATCAAAATCCATCATCTATGGGCATAATTATCAAGAATCGAAAAATGATTGCGAAGATCAATGTCGGATCAAAGACATGGACTGAGATTTTCGGTTATTATCGATCCTTGTGTGTAATTTGTACTTTCTGGCCAATAAGGGGATAGGAGTATGTTGAAATCGCTATCTGGCCAATTGGGGGATAGGTTCCTCACTCCAGTTGGGCCGTCTGACGATCCGCTGGGGAACAGGTTCCTGGCTTCCGTTGGTTCCCATTGCATCCTAGAGTTATACGACTGTCCAGGGATGCTTTTGAACGATGCAAGTTTCATTCAACGAAGTTTGAGAGAAGCTGCTAGGGCCGCGAATGCGACCCTTTTGGATGAAGTTTTGCATCAGTTTGACCCGCAGGGGGTTACCGCGTTAGCGCTATTGTCTGAGTCTCATATTTCTGTCCATACTTGGCCAGAAGTGGGTTATGCCGCACTGGATGTTTTTACTTGCGGTCATCATACCGATCCCGAAGAAGCTTGCCGATACTTGATCGAGGCATTTCAAGCTGGGAGTCATGCGATGACAAAGCTAAGGCGCAACCCGCCTCCAATGCCCCTCACGCTGTCTTTGCGAGAGAAATCTTCCGTGGCGGATGAGCTGATGTGCAGCCAGTCTGCCTAAACGCGACCTTTTTCTACCTTCCATAACGGTCTGGCGGGGTTGTGCTCGAGCGATCTCGCTTGGCCTCTCTTGAAAAGAAGTCAGATATCCCTTGATTTCTTGAAGGAGAGGATCGGTTTCTTTTGCCGCATCGTGAGGAAGATATACAGTTAGGCTGAGTCCAATTTGGATTTGGTCCGGTTTTTGCTGCCTTAGGATGGGGTAAGGGTGGGTGTTCAGGTTTTCTCTCCCGGAGACCCCCCTACTCTGGCTGAATCGGTTGGAGAGCAAAGTTTTTCAGGTTGAAGGATTGAAGCGTATGGCGGGTGCAGATATTAGGGCAGATCTGTGGTTGACGGAGGTCATCACCCCTTGGGACATGTATATGCATGGTGCAAACAAGGTGTTGGCTTACCGCAAAACCCAGTTTCAAGAAATGTATATTGTGGAGTCCGGGTCCTTTGGCAAGGCCCTGATGCTGGATGGGAAATGGCAGTCTGCCCAGCGAGATGAGTTTTTATACCATGAGGGGTTGGTCCATCCGCCTTTGATTTTGCATGGCGATCCGAAAAAGGTGCTGATTTTGGGCGGTGCCGAAGGAGCCACGATTCGGGAGGTGTTGCGCTGGAAGGGGGTTGAGCGCATTGTCATGGTGGATATTGACGGGGAAGTGGTTGACGCTTGTCGTGAGTTACTCCCAGAAATGCATCAGGGCGCGTTTGACGATCCTCGGGTGGAACTGATTATTGACGATGCCCAAAAATTTATCGAAACGACGGATGAAAAATGGGACGCAATTTTATCCGATTTAACGGACCCCATTGAATCAGGTCCGGCCTTTCCTTTGTTTACCCAGGAACATTACCAACAGGTCAGCCAAATTCTGTCGCCCAACGGGGTGTTGGTTGTGCAGTCAGGGCCATTGTTCTTATCGGAATTGTATATTCATGCTCGATTGGCGAATACGGTGAAGTCTGTATTTCCGTTTGCCCAGTCAGCGCTGTGTTATGCCACAAGCTATGGGTTACCCCTCTCGTTTGTTTTAGCGTCTAATCAGGCGTTTCCCACAACTCCTGACCCGGTGGAGAGCGATCGCATTTTGGCCGAGAAAACGACGGGTGGTTTGCGCATGATGGACGGACGTACCTTATTGGGGATGTTGCAAGCACCTTTGCATATCCGTCAGATGGTGGAAGCGGAAACCGAAATTTATACGCTCAAAAACCCGCCCCGTCCGGTTGGACGCGGTTCAATGGAAGGAGAATACGATCCTTCTTAGCCAACATTCTTCAGGCTGGAAGTGGTCCACTTTTTGACGAGGTGTCAATGGCTAAAGCGCTCCATTCTAAGGATCGTGGATTAAATAATTCATACAAAAGCGATAAACCTTGCACTGCCCTCATCCCCTAACCCCTTCTCCCAAAAGGAGAAGGGGAACCGGACTCTTTCTCCCTTCTCCCCCTGGGAGAGGGGCTGGGGGTGAGGGTCAAAAGTGTAGGTTATTAAATCCGCAATCCCAACCTGATTCTCAGCTATTACCCTCTATTGAGGCTTTAGGGCATTATTGAAGATATACTGAGAAATTTGTTCACCCGATTCAACACCGCTGTCAGCATCAAACTGCCAATGAACCCCTAGGTAGATCCGACTTCGCGCATTTTCTTGAATGGCTTGAGATAATGTACTGAAAGAGCGATTATGTCTGGGTCGAATTGCACCATCAATGTCTATATTAATGCCATTAAATTCATCCGAGATAAACTCAAAAGCAATATTGTCGGTGCCATAAAATGAACGCACAATTCCTAGCGAGGCAGAACCAAATGTGGCATGACCTGAAGGATAAGCTGGAAAGTTAGGGGTAAAGTTTGTTTTGCCGGGTTCGTTGGTGCGTGGCGCGCCAAGAGGAAGCCAAAAGGGATCACCTGAAGTACTAAGGTTAACGTCACCTTGTCCAGTAGGTCCCCATCTTGCATCACCCTCTCGAATTCCTAAAACGGGTCTCCAGATGTTATAGAAATACTTAGAGTACCAGCATTGAATTCCTGCATCGCCCATTGCCGCATTAACGAGAGCAAACAACCGAACGTTCTGCTCCAAACTATTATTGCGCTGCATGGCAATCACTCTCACAATTTGATTATACAAACGCGGCGGAGTTCCAATATTTTTGGGGCCATCATAAGCCCAGTAAATTCCAATCGTCGTTTCCTCAGGAGTCCGAGTACTACCTGTCTTGGTACCTTTCGCTTTAACGTCATTAAAGCTAGTGGCATAGACTGCACTAGATAAATCTGGCGGTGGAGCCGCGACGAATGCTTGCACATTGTTTAATACAAAAGGTTGAACTTGTCCCCAATTAACGCCAAGAAAGCCCTGTCCAGGATTGAGCGGGTCAACCCGATGCCGACCTGCATTTTGACTCGGATTATAAGGGAATTCCTGAGATGCACCATCATTGGCACGAGTCTTGAGCAAGGCTTCAGCGACTTTACGCCCTTGAGCTTTCCCCTTGTCAATTACATCTACTGAGAGCATAAGATCAGCAAAAAAATCTTGACTTTTCTGATAAAAAAATGCTTGCTGATTTGGATATAATGCGGCTAAAGTAACAAATGCAGCTTCACCGATAGCAGCCCTTCTAGATGCATTAGCACTAGGTACTGGGAGATTGGGTAAGTAAGGCGTAAAAATATTGGCAATGCTGTTAAAAGCATCGTACATGGCTAAATGAACAATAGCGAGGGCACGCGATGTACGCGTCGGTCCTGCTTGCTTCCGTTCGCTAGGATCAATGGTATGGTCTACCGCAACTGCTTCTAACGATACTGCATTCCAAAATAGAATTGCGTCCATAATTAATATTCCTTTTTGAGGGCCGAACGTTTATTGAAGACTGCTGTTACAGTTACTTTTGTTATTGGAATATTCATACTTTCATATATACATCTCAATAAAGAAGTGATCCCAGACATAGTAAAAGTGTGTCTGGGATCACTACGCACAGTGTACGTATAGAATCGTTGTGTGTCTGACGGTAAATGGCAAAATGGGATGGATTATCCCGCTGCTTCAAGCTATCGAGATCGTTCTGCGGTTATCGACTCGATTGCAACTGCGCGATCGCCTGTTCTAGTCCAGTCATATCCTCTGTGCTGCCTTGCTGTCGATACAATTCAAGCGCCTTGCGATAGTCGGCCAAGGCCGCACTGCGATTGCCCAAAGACACCTGTAGCGACGCTCGATTTCGATAGGCCGCTGCATTCCCTGGATCTAACTCAATGGCGCGATTGTAGTCGGCGAGTGCGTCCTGTGGCGCGCCATTCGTGCTGCGCAAAATGGCGCGGTTAATGTATGCGCCAACGAGTTTGGAATCCAAGGCTATGGCTTGTGTATAGTCGGCGATCGCCGCTGCCTTATCTCCATTGGCCCCATAGGCGGTTCCCCGCCCAAAATGGGCCATGGCATCTTTGGGGTCCAGTTGGGCGGCCTTCGTGTAGTCGGCGATCGCCTGTCCGTACTCTTTTTGCAGGGAGTAGGCCACCCCCCGATTAAAATAAGCCTCGGTCAACTTCGGATTCAGTCGAATGGCCTCGGTTAGATCGGCGATCGCCGGGATATATTGACCGAGTTTAGCTTGGGTTAAACCGCGCTGGTAATAGGCTTCAGCCGATTTTGGGTTTAATTGCAGTGCCTGGGTAAAGTCAGGCAGGGCGGCTCCTGGGTTCCCTTGGGAAGCGGTGGCAATGCCACGATAGAGATACATGTCTGCACCCGGTTTCAGGGCGATCGCTTTGGCAAAATCCTGTTGGGCTGCGGCGTAGTTGCCTTGGGCCAAAAACAACTGCCCG
>JBAVRC010000789.1:0-3181 GCA_049694615.1 Thermosynechococcaceae cyanobacterium
TAATCTCCTCATGCATCCCCATCGGTGGCAAAGAGGACAGCATCGTGTCTGTAATGATGCTTGCAATATCTCGATTTGCCAAATGGGCAAATCGTCTTGCACGCTCATAAAGTTCGTCAGTCAGCAGAATTGTGACGGGTACAGGCATAATTGAAACTGTCTGTAGTTCAACCCAGACTGATTGGATAACGGCTCAAATCAGCGGCGGCAAAGATCTTTGAGTTATAATTAGAGTGTTGATTCCGTTCGCTGCAAGCCCTTATTGGGCTGCTTCAAACTGAGAAACCACTATATTGACCTTAACAAATATGAGTTATCACAATATTATTACGATTGAGCCAGATAAGCGAGGGGGTAAACCCTGTATTCGACGAATGCGGATCACTGTGTACGATGTTCTAGGGTGGTTAGCAGTTGGCATGTCTCACGATGAAATTTTAGAAGACTTTCCTGAATTGACAGAAGATGACATTAGAGCTTGTCTAGAGTTTGCTGCTGATCGGGAACATCGTTTGGCTGTTTCGGCAGGTGCTGCTTGAAACTCCTTTTCGATCAGAATTTGAGTCGTAAACTGGTGGCGAGATTGGCTAACATTTACCCAAATTCAAGCCATGTCGCATTTCATGAATTGGCAGAAAAGACTGATACCGAGATATGGAATTTTGCTAGAGAAAATAACTTTTGTATCGTAACTCAAGATGCAGACTTTGCTGAGAGAAGCCGTTTATATGGTTCTCCACCAAAAGTCGTATGGCTACGCTGTGGGAATGTGCCAACTAGCCAAGTTGAGGCTTTACTTCGCTCTGGAGCAGGCGCAATTCAGGAACTTTTGAGCAACCCCAATTTCCATTGCTTGGAATTGTACTGAATTGTTTTATTGCACGACATTAACCCGATCGCCATCTTTCACAAATCCAGCCCCAGCGACGGCAACGCGATCGCCTGCTTTGAGACCCTCTTTGACCGCAATGCGTCCCCCCACCGGATCGCCAACTTTGACGGGGATGGCTTTGACGATGTTATTGGCGGCCACGACATACACCAGGGTTTGACCATCGGTTTGAGCGACCACAGCTTCCGTCGGTACGGTGACCGCTTGGGCTGTACTGTAGGCGATCGCAGCCCGCAAAAACATCCCTGGTTTGAGGAGCGGACCACCCGGCAAACCAATTTTGACCGTAGCTTGTCGGGTTTTGGCCTCCACCACCGGATCAATTTCGCGCACGGTTCCCTGTACCTTAATCCGTTGATCCGAGTCGGAGGTGACCGTGGAGATCGCCCCCAGCCGGACTTTGGGCAATAGGGTTTCCGGGACTTTGGCCTGCAGTTCTAGAGCCGAGTTCGAAATGATAGAAAACAACGGGGTTGTTCCGGTAAGATCGCCCACGTTGGCATTTTTCTTGGCAATAATGCCACTGGCGGGGGCTTGCACCAAGGTGGCCTGCTCCAGTTGGGTGTTCAGTTCCCGTTGGCGGGCGATCGCGTTTTGGCGATTGGCTCGTGCTTGCAGGACTCCGGCTCTGGCGGTATTCACTGCGGCTTGGGCTTGTTCGACCTGGGCTTGAGCATTGTTGACTCCGGCTAGGGCGCTATCGATATCGGCTTGGGCCACGCGAATGGCCGCTTGGGCCGATAGGGCCACCGTGTTGCGGGACTCTAATTCTTGGGTGCTGATGGCCCCTTGTTGGGAGAGCCGTGCGTACCGTCGCTGATTGCTTTCGGCTTCAGCCAATGCCGCTTGTTGTTGTTTCAGTTGGGCTTGTTTTTGGGCGACGGTGGCTTGGGCGGAAATGAGTTGGGCCTGTGCGCCTTGGGCTTGGGCTTGGGCGGAACTGAGTTGGGTTTCAGCGGAAGCGGCTTGGGCTTGGGCGGAACTGGCTTGGGCTTGGGCTTGGTTGAGTTGTTCCCGTTGCACGGCATTGTCTAAGACGGCAATGACTTCGCCCTGGTTGACGGATTGACCTTCCTGGACGGAAATGGATTTGATTTGGACGCCCGGTGCTCTGGGCATGACGGACACCCAATCCCTTGCTTCGACGCTGCCCTGGACTGGAATGGTTTGGGGGGTGGTTTGCCACTGGGCGGTGGCGACACTGACGCTTTGCTGTCCACCGGGGTTAGCTTGGGCGGGGGGTGTTGCGGCCTTGGGGGTGGAGCGATTCATCAGGGCCATGCCGCCTAGGGCGATCGCCACGCCAATGCCCATCCCCAGCATTAAATTACCGCGACCCGATAGACTCACTTTTGGCTTTTGCACGGCGTCGGTGTGAGGGGGTTCGGGGGCCGATTCGTCGGTTGTGGAGGGGTCGGACAGCATGGCGTTGGCGGGGCGATCGCATGGGCTAAGGGCTAAAGACTGGTTTATGGAACCCAATGTTTCAGGGGATCGATCTTCAGTCTGAGTGCATTGTGTCTACAAACGTTAATAATTTTAACGTTTTATTTATAGACTTCGCTCCCTTTTCTCTACCAACAGGTGTTTCGCCGCATTGCACTTAATGAAAACTCTTTGCACGCGATAATCTAGTTGCGGCGATCATCTTGGTCGTTTTACGTTTTCAAAGCATATTTTCCAGTCCGTTTTTTTGAACTAAGTGAAGTAGTTTAAGGGCTGTGCCTGCGGGACGCTTCTGACCAATTTTCCACTTTTGAACGGTTGATACGCTTGTATTTAAAATAGCCGCAAAAACCACTTGGCTCACGTTAGAGCCTGAGCAAATCAAGCAGATTTGCTCAGGCTCCAGTTGTGGAATAGGAGGCAAATACATCCGGTCGCACTCGCGCATTGTAACGGGATCCATTACGCCAGCCCGGAAAAGTCCTGTGGCTGTTTCGTGAACCGCTTCAAGAATGGGTGATTGAGTTTTCCGCATTGCAATTGACCTTAAAGAAATGCAAAAAAATAATTTCGAGCGCTTCGCGCTAACACGAAAAAAAATCGGAAATAGGGTAAAAGGATAAAAGGGAGAAAGGGTTACAAAGTCCTCGGCGCAGAACAGGCCACACGAAAACCGGGGAATCTGACGCAGGAGTCGGGGAGGTCCCTGTCGCGAAACGCAGAACGACAGTTCCTAGGACTGTCGGCCCAGGAGCCGCCGCGCAGCAAACGAAAATCATAATCATTATCATTCTCCCTGAGCCAAGCACTGCCATCAGAAGGTGCTCCAGTATAGCTGTAATG
>JBAVRC010000790.1:0-1820 GCA_049694615.1 Thermosynechococcaceae cyanobacterium
CTTCAGTATTTACCTTCACTCCCTTTTCTGTCAAGCCATTAAGCTTTCAACTCCACATCTACCAAGACTTGTAGATTTTCATTGAACTGCACCAGTGCCTAAAACTCGGAATCCAAATTTTTATAAACATCAGATATTCCATGGGCTTTTCCATGTTAACGCTCTTGGCCTTAGCGAAATGATACAAAATCAAAAGAAGTTTCCACTGCCACCATCAACTTGGGATCAAATCAAACCTTCGTGTTGTACAAAATAGACTCTACACATATAGGAAAATTCTCTCAAACCCCTCTGGAAAAAAGGTTTTAGACTTTCCAAGTCAGCTCAATATCTTGACGCCCTCAAAAATTGAGCTAAATTAGATCTTCAAACTTTTGTAACGAATTAGAACATATAGCCGTTACAGGTAGGTTATGAACAAAAGTCCACAGAGAAGGCTTTGCTGTACAAGCACTTCAGCTATAGGCTCTATCCAAAACTGAACTTGGATAGCTATAGCGCTCCATCAAGTTCCGGCCCATCGGGAATTGCCCGATAAACAGATCGAGTTTTTCCTCAGCGATGGCAGTGATCGCAGGGTCGGATTTGACAATGCCGCATATCATTTCAAAAACTGGACCTATTTCTCTGCCACCCCTGCTTATGCTACTTGAGTGACGATCATGAGCAACATTGATTTATTTGAGCATCAATTGCAGCAATTAAGCACGACTGCCGCACCCTTAGCCGCTCGAATGCGACCGAGATCCCTGGATGAATTTGTGGGCCAGGACGAAATTGTTGGGCCAGGGCGGTTACTTCGCCGTGCCATTCAAGCGGATCAAATCTCTTCGCTCATTTTTTCTGGCCCTCCGGGTACAGGCAAGACAACTCTGGCTCAGATTATTGCCAATACAACACAGGCCCATTTCTTAGCCATTAATGCAGTGCTCGCAGGCGTCAAGGATATCCGGGAGGCCGTTGAAACGGCCAAGGAGCGGCGCGGAAAATATAGTCAGCGCACGATTTTGTTTGTCGATGAGGTCCATCGGTTTAATAAGGCGCAGCAAGATGCTCTACTCCCTTGGGTGGAGAACGGTACGGTGGTACTGATCGGCGCAACGACCGAAAATCCGTTTTTTGAAGTCAACAAGGCCCTGGTGAGCCGTTCCCGGTTGTTTCAACTGAAATCCCTTACCCCAGAGCATTTACGTCAAGTTGCCCAACAGGCGCTCAACGATGCTGAACGCGGTTACGGCGATCGCTCGATTGAGATTGCCCCAGACGCGCTGGACCACTGGGTCAATATTGCCAATGGAGATGCCCGCTGTCTGCTCAATGCGCTGGAACTCGCCGTTGAGACCACGCCTGTTAATGCGCAAGGTTGTATCGCCATTGATTTAGACATTGCCGAAGCCTCCATTCAGCAAAGGGCTGTCCTATACGACAAAGAAGGGGACGCCCATTTCGATACCATCAGCGCATTTATTAAAAGTTTGCGAGGGTCGGACCCCGATGCAGCGCTGTATTGGCTCGCTCGCATGATCTATGCCGGAGAAGACCCGCGTTTCATTTTTCGACGCATGCTCATTTTGGCCAGCGAGGATGTGGGGCTGGCCGACCCGCAAGCGATCGCGGTGGTGAATGCCTGTGCGCAGTCCTTCGACCGGATTGGCTTACCTGAAGGGCAGTATCCCTTGGCCCAAGCCGCCCTTTACTTAGCCACTGCACCAAAATCCAATCGGGTTTTGGGCTATTTCGATGCTTTGGCTGCGGTGCAACGGGAGCAGGAGGCTGAAGTCCCCAATCATCTCAAGGATGCTAACCGGGATCGCCAAGGA
>JBAVRC010000791.1:0-7105 GCA_049694615.1 Thermosynechococcaceae cyanobacterium
GACATGGCCCGCAATGGGGGACTGGTCACCCTCAAAGACCTAGAGCAATACAAACCCACCTGGCGATCGCCCGTCTGCGGCACCTTTCGGACCTTGCAAGTGTGTTCCATGCCGCCGCCGTCTTCCGGTGGCGTGCATTTAATTGAACTGCTGAACCTGTGGAGTCGGGCCAATTTAAATACACAACCCTGGCATAGCTTGGATGCACTGCACTTTATGACGGAGGCCATGAAAATTGTCTATGCGGATCGGGCAGTCCATTTAGGCGATCCAGATTTTGTGCCAGTGCCCGTTGCCGCCTTAATTTCCCCGACCTATGCCGCCCTGCGCCGTGGCGAAATTTCCATGAGCCGTGCCCGTCCGGCCACTGAAGTCAAAGCTGCAACCCCAGAGATACTGCAACGTGTTTTGAAATTGACCGAGTCCACTGAAACCAGTCATCTGACGGTGGTAGACAAAGACCGTAATGCCGTCAGCTTAACCTTTACCGTGAACTTGGGGTTTGGTGCAGGGGTGGTGGCGGCTGGAACGGGCATCGTCCTCAACAACGAAATGGACGATTTTGCGATCGCCCCCAATGTGCCCAATGCCTTTGGTTTAGTGGGCAACCAGGCCAATGCGATCGCACCGGGAAAAATTCCGCTCTCCAGCATGACACCCACCCTGGCCACGGAAAACGGCAAACTCAAATTGGCCACTGGATCGCCGGGCGGCAGCACCATTATTACAACGGTGTTCCAAATTCTGTTGAATCACGCCGTCTACAACATGGATGCAGGACAGGCGGTCTCTGCCCCGCGCTTGCACCACCAGTGGCTACCGGATCGACTGATGACGGAAGAATATGGTTTCGATCCCTTAACCCTGAATGGACTGCGACAACGGGGACAGGAGATACAAGTGCGATCGCCCTGGGGCAATGCCAACCTCATTACAGTCACCCCAGACAATGCCTTAGAAGGCGCTGCCGACCCGCGTGGCGAAGGGGCTGCGCTGGGGTATTAGCATAAAAGGAATTCATGTATTTATTACCAAATCACCTGCACAGGATACCTGAGAATCTGGTGATCTATCGTTATAATCGGTAAATTTTCAACTTGGCTTTGAGCAATCAAAATTCGATCAAAGGGATCCTTGTGATGATCAGGCAGGCCCGCAATCTGTAAGGTATGAATAGTTTGGATAGGCAAGCTCTCAATTTGGTTTGTAGCTAGCCGACTTGGAATGTACTGATCAGGCTTGTCGGGTAAACTAAGCTTTCCTGTCCGATATTTGATAACAATTTCCCAGGTACTTGCTGCGCTTAAAAATAAAATATTTGTGGAATTGGATATCGTATCTCTCGCAATGTCGGAGAGTTGTGGGTCGTCTGTGACCCACCAGATAAACGCATGGGTGTCAAGCAATACTCTCATGGTTTCTGCGTTATAAACCCAGAAAGCCATTCAATAAATCTGGTGGCAAAGGATCGTTAAAATCTTGAGAAATGGTTACTTTACCTTTATCTTGGCCAGGAATTCTAGGTAAGGAAGGCTTAGGGATCGCTATCAATCGAGCGATTGGAACACCCGCTTCCGCAATGACAACTTCTTCACCAAGCTGTACTTTGCCTAAAAGTTCAGAAATTTTTGCTGCCATTTCAGGTACGTCTACAGTGATAGACATTTGGTGAACCTCTATTGTTCAAGTGCTATCTTTAGCGGACTATAACATTTATATTAGAGCTTCCACGAAAAAATTTGCCGTAAAGGGATGAATCTTGGATCTCGGATTACAGATATCAATAAGTCTCATTGGCCTTGCATTAACCAGTATAAGACGCTTAAAGCTAAGATCCTAAGGGGATGACTGAGCCGCAACGCTCTGTATTTGCATCGGCCCAGCCATTGTCAAAGCGCACCATTCAAAAAGCACCATGACCGCAACCTTATCTGCCGACTCCGTTCTTGACGTGCTTCGTCCCGTCCAAGACCCAGAACTTCGCAAAAGTCTCGTCGAACTCAACATGATTCGCAACGTCCAGATTCAGGATGGACGGGTTGCCTTTACCTTGGTGCTCACCACCCCCGCTTGTCCCCTGCGCGAATTTATTGTAGACGACTGCAAAAAAGCCATACAGACCCTTCCAGGGGTGGCATCCATTGATGTCGAGGTCACTGCCGAAACCCCGCAACAAAAAGGGTTGCCAGATCGTACCGGCATTCCGGGGGTGAAAAACATTATTGCGGTGTCCAGCGGCAAAGGGGGTGTGGGGAAAAGCACCATTTCTGTAAATCTCGCGGTCTCTCTGGCCCAAGCTGGGGCATCGGTAGGCATTATTGATGCCGACATTTACGGCCCAAACGTTCCCCTGATGTTGGGCTTGGACTCCGTATCGGTAGAGGTGCGCAAAGAAGCTCAGGGCGATGTTTTAGTGCCCGCCCAAAACCATGGCGTCAAGATGGTATCCATGGGGTTTTTAATTGATCGCGATCAACCCGTGATTTGGCGGGGTCCCATGCTGAATGGCATCATTCGTCAATTCCTCTACCAGGCAGATTGGGGCAACCTAGATTACCTGGTGGTAGACCTGCCCCCTGGCACTGGAGATGCCCAATTGACCCTCGCTCAAGCGGTGCCAATGGCCGGGGTGGTCATTGTCAGTACCCCCCAGGAAGTGGCCATGCTCGATGCCCGTAAAGGATTGCGGATGTTTCAGCAGTTAGGCGTTCCAGTCCTAGGGGTGGTGGAAAATATGAGTTATTTCATCCCGCCTGATATGCCGGACAAACAATACGATATTTTTGGCTCTGGGGGTGGCGAAAAACTGTCCCAGGAATTAGGCGTCCCCCTGATCGGTTGCGTTCCCTTAGAGATCCCGGTACGTCAAGGGGGCGATCGCGGGGTTCCCATTGTGGTGGATCAGCCCAACTCTGCTTCGGCCCAAGCCTTAAGGGCGATCGCACAAAAGGTTGCTGGCCTTGTGTCTGTTGCTGCGTTAACGTAAATGCCAAAAGGCATTGAAGCAGATTGCGTACATGATGACCGATGCTATTCGCCAAGAAGCGCGTCAGATCTTGGACAACCTTGCCTTTAAACCGTTCGAGAGTTGTCAACCCCTCAGTCGAGATTTTGAGGGCATCCCAGGCCGTCTGGGTTTATATGCCTTCAGGCATCGAACGGATGGCCTTCTGTATATCGGAAAAACAAACAACCTGAGAGACCGATTGCGCGGTGGACATAAAGCCTTTCTGTGGGGTTGGTTAGATCGTTACAATCCCGATGAGGTCAGAATCGCATTTGTCACGATCCAACAGTGGCAAAGACCAGGGTTATCATATGAACTAGAAACCCTGATTCTCCAGGCCACCAATCCCCCTTACAATGTCAAAATTCCAAGGGAGTTATGACTCAAACCCTTCTCACACAACACTTGTCCCCAGAGTCCATTCATCAGCTCTTGGATCATTTGCCCGACTTTATCCATACAGCACTCCTTGAAAAAGCATCTGAACTGGACTGTTCCCCAGAAGCTGCGGTTGAGATGGCGATCGCTAGTTTCCTAGATGCTGAAGCATTTAGCTTTGAGGACTGTTTGTTAACGAAACGACTGAAGGATATCGCATGATGGTTACTGCAGCGGGGTTGTAGTGACAATGCTTTGTTCGATCTTTTTCAGGGTAAATCAGGTGTTCAAGGAACCCAATCATTTTTCATGCTGACTCAACGATCGCGCCGCTCCTCGCCGTGGAAACGGTGGCTCCAGCCTTGGGAAAACCTAGATATCTATTTGTTTTGGACCCCAATTCTGCTGACCGGATTGGGCGGACTACTGATTCGTAGTACCGAATTGCACCAAGGCTGGACTGACTGGTCGCAACATTGGATTGTGGGGGCTGTGGGCATTGGGCTCATGCTGCTTTTTGCGCGTCTCAACTATAAAACATTACTGTCCTTGCACTGGTTGATTTATGGGCTAACTTCTCTGGCCTTATTAGCCGTCAAGTTTGTGGGGACGAGTGCCCTCGGTGCACAACGTTGGATCAATATCGCCGGATTTAACGTTCAACCTTCGGAATTTGCCAAATTGGGATTGATTATTTCCGTGGCAGCCTTGCTACATCATCGTCCTGCCGATACAATTCCCGCCGTTCTGCGCACCTTGCTAATTACAGCCTTGCCTTGGGGCCTCGTGTTCATACAGCCGGACTTGGGCACGTCCTTGGTCTTTGGCGCGATTACCTTAGGGATGCTGTACTGGGGCAATGCCCACGGCGGTTGGATTATTTTGATGCTGTCGCCCTTGATTTCTGCCATTTTGCTCAATATTCCCATGCCCCCTGCTTTGACCATTGTCCTTTGGATTGGCTGGACCTTGATTATGGGGGGTGTGGCTTGGTGGACACTCCCCAACCCCTTGGTCAGCGCTATTATAAGCATGGTGGTTAATTTGGGGGCTGCTACCTTCGGGCATTTTGTGTGGGGTCTACTGCAAGACTATCAGCGAGATCGCCTCATTTTGTTTTTAGACCCTGACAAAGATCCCTTGGGCGGGGGGTATCACTTAATTCAATCCCGGATTGCCATTGGGGCAGGCCAACTGTGGGGGAAGGGGCTAAACCAAGGTACCCAAACCCAACTCAACTTTATTCCCGAACAACATACCGACTTCATTTTTTCAGCCGTGGGCGAGGAATTCGGTTTTTTGGGCTGTTTGTTTTTAATGGTCGCCTTTTGGCTCATTTGCGTTCGTCTGATTAAGGTGGCCAATGACAGCGAAGATAATTTTGGCTCGCTACTGTGCATCGGGATCTTTGCGATGCTGATCTTTCAAGTCGTGATTAATGTCGGGATGACTATCGGTCTGGCCCCTGTAACTGGGATTCCCCTGCCGTGGCTGAGCTATGGACGCTCGGCCCTGTTGACCAACTATATGGCCCTTGGCTTAGCCCAATCGGTGGCCAATCACCCGCCACCTCGTCGTGGACTTTATCCCACAAGAAGATAACTGGGCTACTGTTGCCCCTCCCACCACTCCTGTAAGATAGAAGCAGTGATTTTAATGTGCCATTGATTTAAATATGCAGATCCCTTTGCTTTTACCCGGTTCAACTGTGCGTGTTACCAATCTCAATGATACCTATTACCAATTTGAAGGTCAGGTCCAGCGGGTTGCTGATGGTCGCGCTGCAGTGATCTTCGAGGGAGGCAACTGGACAAAAATGGTTACCTTTCGCCTCGGAGAGCTGGAGACCGTCGATCCGCGCCAGAAAAAAGCGTAATATTTTTGGATCGCGCTTCAAATGCGAAAAATTGAGCAACTGTTGCAGCATTCTAACGATAGGTTTTGTTTTTCAGCCTCTGACCTTGACAACGGCTTCGCTGCAAGACGTCTGCGCTAGGCTATTTTCGAGGCATTGGATCCCAGAATTACAACTTATGTTGCAAGAAGCGGCAATCTGTTAGGGTTAAGAGGTAGAATTCTGATCCGCCTGTAACCTTTAGCAACATCGACAATACTGTTTACAATCTATTCGACACCTGTGGCTCCAATTAATAAAAAAGCTCAACAAGATCTTCCCAATATCAACGAACGGATCCGTTTTCCTAAAATTCGGGTGGTAGACATCTCCGGCGAGCAGTTGGGTATCATGACCCCCCGCGAAGCAATGGCGATCGCCGACGAGAAGAACCTGGACCTGGTACTGGTTAGCGATAAGGCCGATCCGCCGGTTTGCCGGGTGATGGACTACGGCAAATATAAATTCGAGCAAGAGAAAAAAGCGCGAGAGGCCCGCAAGAAACAGCATACGGCGGACGTGAAAGAAGTCAAAATGCGCTACAAGATTGAGGAGCACGATTATCAGGTGCGGGTCAATCATGCGGAACGTTTCTTGAAGTCGGGGGATAAGGTGAAAGCCACCATTACCTTCCGAGGTCGGGAAATTCAACATGCTCACTTGGCCGAAGATTTGCTCAAGCGCATGGCCGACGACCTCAAGGAGATTGCTGAAATTCAGCAAACCCCCAAGCGAGAAGGCCGCAATATGATTATGTTTCTCTCGCCGAAGAAGTAGATCCGGTGTCGTCTCCCGATGCGTTGCGAGATCTGTTGCAGGCGGTTGCAGCTGGGGCTGTTAGCCCCGATCGCGCCTTGCAAAGTCTGAAGGATCTGGCCTACGAGTCGGTGGGCGATTTTGCCAAAATTGACCATCATCGTCAGTTGCGCACCGGATTCCCGGAAGCCATTTGGGGGCCGGGGAAGACACCGGACCAAATTGCCGCCATTTTCCAGACGATGGCTCAACGGAGCGATCGCGTTCTGGCGACTCGGATTGAGCCTGCGGTCTACGAACAGTTACGGGGCAGCCTCCCGCAGTTACAGTATTACCCCCAGGCGCGGATCTGTGCGATTCACCCCGAGTTGGACCCACCGCTCTATGCCGGACGGATTGGCCTGATTTCAGCAGGAACCGCAGATTTAGGGGTGGCAGAAGAGGCGGCCATGACGGCGGCCATCAGCGGGTTTGCGGTGCATCGGCTCTGGGATGTGGGGGTGGCGGGGATCCATCGACTCTTGAGCAATCGGGCGGCGATCGCCGAGGCCGATGTGTTGATTGTGGTGGCGGGGATGGAAGGGGCTTTGGCCAGTGTGGTGGCAGGCTTGGCGGACTGTCCTGTCATTGCGGTGCCAACCAGCATTGGTTATGGGGCTAGCTTTAACGGCTTAGCGCCACTGCTGACCATGCTCAATTCCTGTGCGCCGGGCGTGGGGGTGGTCAATATCGATAATGGGTATGGTGCAGCAATCTTGGCCGGACAAATTTTACGCACAGCGGCGCAGGTTGGACTGAGAAAAATACGGTAATCCGTCTGCTGTAACTGTTCCACGCCATCCTGACAGCGTTAGACTATGAGGAAAGCTGCACAGCGGCATGTTTAACAAAACCCCTCTCAAAAAAACGCAAACCTGCGGTATTGCACCTTTACAGCGAGCTCAACTGAGCACCATGAACAACAAACCTCCCTCTTTCTTTCAGTCCTTCACACGCACCTTTGCGTTCATTGCATTGGTGGCCGTCTTAGTGCTGTCCAGCGCCAACAGTGCATTAGCGGCCCGATCGGG
>JBAVRC010000792.1:0-2826 GCA_049694615.1 Thermosynechococcaceae cyanobacterium
TGACGGCCCTTTCCCTTACTGCGCTTGTTTACAGAGCCTGCGGCGGCACTCGGTTCTGTGGCTCCATTGGTGGTTTCCTTGGCCTTGGGCAACGCCTTCTCAATTTTGAGGGTACTGTCCTTAAACACTTGACCATTGAGTTTTTCGATCACCAGATCGGCTTGTTCGTCCGTGGCCACAGTTACGAACCCAAAACCGCGACAACGACCCGTTTTGCGATCCGTCACAATTTTGGTCGAGGCCGGTTCACCCGCTGCTTCGCTAAACAGGGTTTCCAGCTCTTTACGTTCGAGTTCTTTGGGCAAATTACCAACATAGAGACGGATGGACATTGGGATAACCTCCAAAATTAAACCGAGGAAAATTGATTCGAGAATTGAGCGCTAAACGAATCGGCAAAATGAGACCCTGCGGCAACAAGACAGGTCGTCAGACCCACCATAGCAACGCAGAGCTTTCTCATCATAGACTTCAAGGTCCTGATCGCTACATTTACATAAACGGGTAGGAACTGCTGAAAATACAAGCCAACTGCCCACAAGCACCTTATTGTTTCTTCCTACGCCGCTATATCTGTATTTGGAACATTGTTTAACCGAGAATTGCCTCGTGTCAACACAACCCCACAGGGAACTGTGCTGAGACGAAGCAACGCTAACCTATCGACAGCCATAAAATGCCAGACTTTAACCAAATATCTCAACGCAGTTGTGCTTAACTTTGCACGTACAGCACTCTCTAACCTATCACGGTCTTTGACAAGAAGGTACGTTTGATTTCAGAATTGTCTTGCGGTAGGCAAACAACCCCTCAAACCGTTTGAGAAAAACAGCCGCACAATTGGCGGCTGGGGGAACTTGCTGTGTTGGGAGGAGGAAACGCTGATACAAAGACTTCGTGAGTCGCACCCGTACCAGTGGTCTTCCACTTGTAAAGAAATGTAACATATTTGCAACTTCTTCGCAACCTTTCTTTGCACTTGACGATAGATTACGAGTCTGGGATGTTCAAAGGCGTAACGTGTAGCAACTGGGCCAAATGCGTCAATGGACCGCGACGATGAGCGGGACAGGTTATGGTTGGGATGGGGGCTTGCTAGGGTTGAGGATAAGATGCAGCATGCAGATGGAATGTAGGGATCATGGATGATCGGCAAACAGTTCGCGATACCAAGTTAGACGACCTGTCTCGAGATATTCCTTTTTTTGAGGGTCTGCCGATGGATTCGGTCCGGGCGGCGCTGGCCCACATCGTTACCCGCGAACACCCAGCCCATCGCGTCATTGTCTTGGAAGAAGACTGGGGTAGTTCGGTTTATTTTATTCTGAGCGGCTGGGTTAAAATCCGGACCTACAACATTGACGGCAAAGAAGTCACCCTCAATATTGTTGGGAAAGGCGAAGTGGTTGGAGAAATGGCCGTGCTGGATGAAGCCCCGCGTTCTACGGACGTGATTACCTTAACGCCTACGGTGGTGGCTAACATGCCGGGGAACGATTTTCGCCACTTGCTGGATACCGAACCTCAGGCGGGGGTTCGACTCGCCAAGTTAATGGCGAGACGCCTACGGCAAGTCAATCGGCGCTTGCGACTGCGGGAGTCGGACAGCGTATCGCGGGTGGCGGATATTTTGCTCTTTTTGGCAGAGGGGCAAGGAACCCGCCGGGAAACAGGGATTGAAATTCCCAATTTGCCCCACCGCGAATTGAGTAGCTTGAGTGGCATGGCACGGGAAACCGTGACCCGTGTGTTAGGCAAACTGGAAAAAAAGGGCTTGATTCTGCGATCGCAGGACTCCTTTCAGATTGTGAATGTAGATGCCCTTGAAAAAATACTGGTTTAAGGATTAACTCCGTTTTGTGCGTCTTTGTGCGTCATCGATTATGGGATTTCAAACTATTTTGGTCAGTTTAGACGAATCGGACTTGGGAGCGTCAGTCTTTCAACAGGCGCTGGATATCGCGATCGCCTGTCAAGCCCAACTGCATCTTTTGCATGCCATTCAACCGCCCGAACAACCGAGCAGTGTTGGGGCTGAAGGGATGCTGGGGGGATTATCCGACTTGGGTACCTACCCCATGTTTGCCGATCCGGCCTTTTGGGAAGCCCAAGCCCAAGTCCAAGTGGATCGCACCGAAACTTGGCTCCAGCGCTACGAGGCCCAAGCGCAACAGGCCGGGGTGGTTACGGCCCATAGCTGTCCAGTGGGCGAACCGGGTGCTATTATTTGCGACGTCGCCAAAACCCAATCGACGGATTTGATTGTCATGGGGCGGCGTGGCTTGAGCGGATTAGCCGAAGCGTTCATGGGCAGTGTCAGCAATTATGTCGTGCACCATGCGCCTTGTTCGGTGTTAGTGGTGCAGACCCCGTCCCCAGCTCAGCCATGAAGGATGCGTCCAACGCTACACCAAGTTCTCGCCCCGACGCATCATCAGCCAATGGTGAGGAGGGGGGGGGTCAGGGGGCCAGGGTGCCGCTGAGATCGCCTCAACCGGGGTCCGTCGTGTCTGACTTACGCCATCCCCGCGTCATGGTCGAAACTGCTTTTTTGGCCAGTACCAGCGCCTTGCTCTGGATTTTGAACTTTTATTTTCCGATTGGTCCCATTTTTCGGATGTTATTTTCCCTGCCGACCGCGATCGCCTATTTGCGATGGGGACGACGGGCCGCTTGGATGACGGCTATTGTGGCGGGTTTGTTGTTGGGGGTTTTGATGGGTCCGCCCCGCAGCGTCCAGTTCATGATTCCTTATGGCTTTTTAGGGGTCTTGCTAGGCGGGTTTTGGCGCGATAAGGCGGGCTGGGGGGTCTCGATGGGGTGGGG
>JBAVRC010000793.1:0-4373 GCA_049694615.1 Thermosynechococcaceae cyanobacterium
GTGTGGGCGCTATAGATGCCAATGCGATGGGCGATCGCCTGTTGAATCATATCGCCGAGGGGATTCCCGTTTCGCACCGATTTGAGGGGACCAAAAATCAATGGATGATGGGCAAAAATCAGATTAACAGGGGTGCCTTGCGCTTGCAGGGTGATCGCCTCGGCCATCACTGCCAGCGTAGGCGTAAGACAGACCAACACCCCTGCGGGTTCGTTTAAGAGGCCCGGTTCAACCTGCCAACCGCAGTTATCCCACTTTTCTTGCCAAGCGGGATTGGCCCAGGTCTCAAACCAAGCGATTAATTCGCCTACCGTCATTCGTAGCCTCCGGGAGCAGACGTATGCCTCATTGTAATCTCCCACAGCAATGGGCCCGCGATTCGCTTAACTGGCCGAGCTGGCTTTGCGTTTGGACCGCCCAATTTTTTGACTCACTTCGCGGCTGGAGCGTTGGTATTCATGGACAATCGGCAGTCGCTCGGTCTGAAATGCGGCGATCGCACTATCAATATCTTCCGCCGCACTGAGATGTTGAGACAGGGCGATCGCATCCTCAAAACCAGCGGTCATACCTCGGGCACGGGTGGGACTTTTGGCATGGGCCGCATCTCCAATCAGGAGAATCCGTCCGGTGTAGAGGTGAGGCAACGGATCGAGATCGTAGGAAAAGTTGCAGGTGATTTGTTCCGGTGCCGTTTCGGCAATGATCCGGCGCGGGTCTGGGGGCAGCTTGGCCAATGCCTCTGGTGGAATGCCGACTTGCTCTGGTCGGGGTAAGCCCATTTCATCCGGTGATTGGGGGGCTTCCAGGAAAAAGCCCCAGTGGGTCAGCCCCTGGCCCAGATCAAAGAAATTGGCATAAATCCCTCGTCCCCGCACATAGACGATAAACAAGCCGTCTGTGCAAAAGGCCGAATCGGCAATCACGCCTCGCCAAACAATATCGCCCAGGTAGACGGGTTGAACCCCAGGTACGACACAGTCTCGTACCCTTGAGAACAACCCATCGGCCCCGATCAGTAAGTCTCCTTCCCAGGTCTGCCCGGAGCGGAAGTGGGCTTTAACACCCGTTTCAGTCTGAAGGGCCGATTCAAAGTGGGCATTGAAGTGGAGACGGTTGGGGGGCAGTTCGGCCAACAGCGTTTCTAAAATGGCACCCCGGTGAATCAAAATTGACGGAAAGTCTTGATCTTCATAGGTCTCGTTGGCCGACTCCACTACGCCACCCAACAGGTTACGAAACTCGTAGGTTTTAGCGACGACCCCTAAATCGACCAGCTTAGGACTTAAGGTGGGAATGCCTTTGGCTAAGGCGCTCAGACCGGAGGAAATCAGAAGAATGCCACAGCCTTCGGTGCGCGGTTGGGGCGATCGCTCGAACACATCGACGGTATAACCTTGGCGGACCAACAGGGCAGCTAGATAAATCCCGGAGGTACCGCCGCCAATAATGCCGATTCGAGTGTTTTGAGAAACCATGGGCTGTTTTATCTGAAGGTCGAGCGAGTTAAGCGATAAGACGGAATTTTAAGTTGGCTGGGGGAGCCAATGTGACGCCGCGCCGAACAGGTTTGACCGCTGGACGGCTAGGTAATTCAAACCGGAACTGTTTTAAGAGGGTTGCTAGCACTAACTTTAGTTCAAATTGGGCAAAAGCCATGCCTAAACAACGGCGATCGCCTCCGCCGAAGGGCATATATTCATAGGGCGAAAACTGTCGTTCCAAAAATCGCTCTGGGCGAAACGTTTTTGGATCGGGATACAAATCGGGACGTTGATGGGTGAGGTAGATACAAGGTGCAAGTCTAGTGCCTGGAGCAAAGGTGCGATCCAGGAGAGTGAACGGGGTTTTCAGAATACGCGGAAAGACGATGGGGGCGATCGGGTATAGACGGAGGGTTTCCTGGCAAACGGCGGCAAGATAGGGTAACCGCATGATCGTTTTGGTGTCGGACAAATCCTCGACGGACGTTAGTTCAGCAACCAATCGTTCCAACACGTTCGGCAAGCGATGGACCCAATAAAGCGCCCAAATCAGGACCGATGTGGTGGTTTCGTGTCCCGCAAACAGCAGCGTTATGAGTTCGTCTCGCAATTCGATGTCGGTCATGGGCTGACCGGCATCATCACGGGCAGACAGCATGAGGGCCAAAATATCCGTCCGTTCGGGATCGGGATGGGCACGACGCTCATGAATTTCGGCATAAATGAGCTGGTCCAATCGCGATCGCAAGCGGACAAATTGCCCCCACGGACTCCAGGCTCCCCAATCTTGCTGAAGTTCTGGAAAAAAGAGCAGACTGGAACTGATCGGCGAACCTAATTTATCCAAGGCCGCTGGCAATAATTGGCGCAGTGCTTGAAAGCGTTCGGGGTCCGTTACGCCAAACACCGCTTTCAAGATGATTTGCAAGGAAATATCTTGAATAAAGGGACGAATGGGAAAGGTTGGGCCAATGGTCCAGCGGGCGGTCACTTGTTTTGTGGTCTCGACCATCAGGTCGCCGTAGGTCCGCATGCGCTCGCCGTGGAAGGGAGGCATCAACAACTGACGCTGACGGCGATGGCGATCGCCACTGAGTAAAATCACAGAGGTGTCGCCCAGGAGTGGGATCAACAAACGGTTACCGGATCCAGCATCGAATTGATTGGGATCGGCGGTAAAAATCGCTTCAATGGCTTGAGGATTGCACAGAAACACGAGGGGGCCTAATCGGCCCAGCCGTAGCGTGAACATGTCGCCGTAACGTCGGACGCTGTTTTCCATGAAGCCAATGGGTTGTCCAATCCATTGCAGCAATTGCCAAAAAGCGGAGGTCCGGGGGCCATCGGGCAAAGGCTGATCCAATGACGGCGCGACTGTGGTCATCATGGGCAAGAGACCCGTCTCAAGATCGTCTCAACCCTAACACAATCGGCGGATAAGACTGCTTTGCAGAGAGAGGGCGCTCTATATTTAGAGAGGTCCCTGTTTTGCTTGAAACACCTGTGCGACTGAAAGTGTCAGGTCGGGAAACGTCATTGACAGAAGGCTAGAACTCTCTCGAAAGGGTTGTACATTGTATTCGCCATCCTCCATCAATGTATATACCGATAGCGTTGGCTGCTTCGGATTGCCGATGTAGATCCGCCCGCCCAAGGCTGCGTAATCTACAATCCAATATTCCTGAATGCCTAATGCTTGATAGTCTGCCAGTTTATATAAATAATCATCCTGCCAATTGGTGCTGACAACTTCGATAATTAACTTGACCGATTTGCCCAAGGTAATAATGGATTCGCGTTCCCACAAGGGTTCATCCCTCAATGCACCTCGGTCAAGAACAATTACATCCGGCTCGTACCCTGACGCTCCGTCTTGCGATCGAACCAGACATTCTCTCGGGATGAAATAGGGGAGTTGTTGTCGCTCAATTTCGGTAAACAGTTTACCGTTAATAAACCCTGCCACCTCTGAGTGTTTTCCTCTCGGTTTAGGCATTGCGACAATGACCCCTCGATGTAGCTCATAGCGTTCCTCGGAGGACTCTGGCAATCCTTGGGTAAATTCCTCAAAGGTGACGCGTTGCGGTAGGGCTTGCACCATGATGCTTGTCCTTGTAGATCAAACAACTTAATTTTTGGGTTACTGGGCAATGGGTTTTTGGTTTGAAATAATCAAGCAGGATAGTTTACGCTTACTCTAAAGCAGACTGTCTAGCCGTTCGATTAAGGACTCGAAAGCAGTGCGTTTGCCTCCATCTTGAATATAAGTAATTCTTTGCCTGAGATCGTCTAACGTGCTGTTGAGTTGCCATTCTGTGGGAGAACTGTTCTCAACTTCGGTGACCCAACGGGTTGCCTCGTCCAAATTTTCAGTATCGAAGGCCGCGCCCAGCAGGGTTGCCTTTGTCCATTCGTTGTCTTGTTTTAAGGCGATCGCCCGTTTGCAAGCCTGTATCGTTAAGTGGGCTGTAAACTCAGCCATTGCCCCGTCTTCAGGATTCCCCCTCGCTTTAAGGAGTTGGGGCAGGTTACAGGTGGGATAGTAATCATTCAAATCTTGGTGCATTCCCTGGGTATAAGCTTTGATCGCTTGGCCAAGATAATAATTTTCTTTTTGTGTTTCTCCTGCTTTGTGGGCGGCTCGGTAGAGCTGTTTGTAGCGTCCGCCGATAAGTCCGTAGCGTTCGGACGTTGCGCCGAAGGTTTGGATGAGTTCTTCTAGATGGGCGATCGCCTCTTCAGGCCCAGTTTCTTTTGCAAGGGCTAATAGTCTTTGTTCTTGCACTTCGGGTCTGTCTTTGAGGATAGGAGGCAGGGTGTCGATATAGTCTAGACATCTCCAACATATAAGTAGGTTGGCCTAGATAAACCGAACTTTCACAAGGAGGG
>JBAVRC010000794.1:0-5707 GCA_049694615.1 Thermosynechococcaceae cyanobacterium
AAGTAAATTTGAACCCCTAGGGCTTTGAGATCGGCCAGGATTGCAGTGGCTAGCTTCGGGTTTTCCATCAAAACACTTTCTGTAATTTCCAACTTCAAACTTTGGGGTTTGAGTTGTGTTTCCTTCAAGATTCTAGAAATTTTTTCACTTAAATTGGGTTGTGTAAACTGTCGAGGAGACAAATTCACACTCATACAAATGGTAGAGTCGATGTTGAGATTTTCTTGCCAAAGACTCATCTGCTGACAGGCGTCTCGCAAAACCCAATCCCCAATGGAAACAATCAACCCTGTTTCCTCCGCGATGGGGATAAAGTCGACGGGGGAAACCATACCGCGTTGGGGGTGCTGCCAGCGCAATAAAGCCTCAAACCCAACCAACCGTTCGGTTTTGAGATCGATAATCGGCTGGTAGTAGGTGTGCAATTCTTGTCGTTCAATGGCTCGACCTAGATCGTTTTCTAGTTGCAGCAATAGGAGCGATTGAGAGTGCATTGAGGAATCAAAGACTTCATAATGCCCTTTCCCGCGACGTTTGGCGCGATACATAGCGGTATCTGCATCCTGAAGCGCTTCATCCGGACGCACATAGTTATCTCGACTGGTGGCAACCCCAATACTGGCTGAGGTGAAAATCTCTTGCTCACCTAGGTAAAACGGAACTTCTAATGCCGATTGAATACGTTGAATGACTTTGTTTGCGTCTTGAACTGAGCTTGTATCTTCGAGCAAGACGGCAAATTCATCGCCGCCTAGGCGAGAGACTGTATCGCAGGAGCGAATACAAGCAGCAATCCGTTGGGAAAATTCGGAGAGAAGTTGATCGCCGCAACCATGCCCTAAGCTATCGTTGATCAGCTTAAAGCGATCCAAGTCGATAAAAAGTACTACAAAGGAATAATCGGGTCGGCGTTTTCGGAGCTCAACACTGCGTTCTAGCCGATCCACAAATAGGGCACGATTGGGAAGCCCAGTTAGGTCGTCGTGAAAGGCATCGTGAACTAGTTTCTCTTCAGCCATTTTACGCAGGGAAATATCGCTTTGAGCACCGACGAGACGAACCAAACTACCCTCTTCGTCATAAACCGCGACCCCTTGAACTAACATCCAACGATAGGTTTCGTCCTGATGGCGTAAGCGATATTCGCAAGTCAACTGCGTTTGTTGTGTTTTTTGCAGATCATTTAACTTTTGATTGAGGTGTACCAAGTCCTCGGTATGTACCCGTGAGAACCAGGATTCTATGTTAGGTTCGATCTCTCCGTCTTGGTACCCTAACATTGTTTGCCATCGCGGCGAGTAGTAAACAAGGTTCGTTGTGAGGTTCCAGTCCCACAGACCGTCGTTGGCTGCTTTTGTGGCTAGGGCATAGCGCTCTTCGCTTTCGCGTAAGGCTATTTCGATGGACTGACGTTTGGTATTTTCTTCTCGAAGCTGTTGGTTGGTTTGAATCAGTTCCGCAGTGCGTTGTTCTATCCGTTCTTCTAGCTGTGCATTCAGTTGCCGAACTTGGCTTTCGGCGATCGCCCGTCGATGGGCAATTCCATAAATAATAGATAAAATAATCGATAAAAGGGGAATCTCAATCAATTCATCAAATTGAGTTTTGCCTGTATAAACTGCTTCCAGAACATAGGCCGTATTGACACTGAGCCAAAATGCTGCACGGATTGTAAAGGATCGAAACGGCCAGAAAAAAGCCCCAATTGCCAGGAGGATAAAAACCCCGTGAAACAGTAATACAGTTTCCTCTGTAACCACCATTGCTATTGCGATCGCAATCAGCCCAATATCTAAGGGTTCAAGCCATTTTGGAATAGGCAATGCTTGCCAAGTATCCACCGCCACGAGGAAAATTTTTTGCAGAGAAAACTGCCCCCGGTTGGAGGTTGCTTGTTGTTCAAAGCCTATACTCATTTTGATTGCTGCCGGGAGATATACTGTTTCAGAAAAGACTTGTGTCTTTCAACAAAATTACATCAATCTGACTGTTAAGGTAACTTATATGGTGTTGAAAAAAATCAGCAAATATACTGAGGTTGTCTGATCATTACTTGGCCTTGTAACATTGCTTAACCTGTAGTATTCCCCAATGACGCTCACACTTGACTCCTTCCAGAGTTAGGGGTTTGATGCTTTTACAGATTGCCAACCCAGAGAACAAGTGCGCTACACTGTCTGGCGTTAGGGCGGCAAGCAGGTAAGACGAAAACAATGGGCATGAAATCGAAAGCAACGGACCTCTTGGTCGCGAAATCTGAGGCAAATCACCGTAACCATCGCTCAGAGGTTGACCAGGACGTTGATCCAGGCCAACCTGCAACCGCTTGGACCGTTGAAGATAGCGAGCGTCTGTACCAAATTCGGGGCTGGGGCGAACCTTATTTTTCCGTCAATGCTGCTGGCCATGTGATCGTGGCCCCCAAGGGCGATCGCGGTGGATCCCTGGACTTATATGAATTGGTGGAATCTCTCAAACAACGCGATATTCATCTGCCCCTGCTCATTCGGTTTGCCGATATCCTGGAAGACCGCATTGAACGGCTCAATGCCTCCTTTGCCAAGGCGATCGCCCGGTACAACTACCCCGGCGTTTATCGGGGTGTGTTTCCCATCAAATGCAACCAGCATCGCCACTTGGTGGAAGACTTGGTCAATTTCGGCAAATCCCATCAATTCGGCATTGAGGCTGGCTCCAAGCCGGAGTTAATGATTGCCCTGGCCATGCTGGATACACCCGGTGCACTTTTAATTTGTAATGGGTATAAAGATCGCGAATATATCGAAGCGGCTATTTTGGCCCAGCGGTTGGGTCAGACCTGTGTGGTCGTGCTAGAGCAAGTGGAAGAAGTCGATTTGGTCATTGAAGCCAGCCGCAACCTGGGCATTCAACCCATCGTCGGCTTACGGGCCAAACTGACCGCTCAAGGCGAAGGCCGCTGGGGTACCTCTGCGGGCGATCGCGCTAAGTTTGGGTTAACCATTCCCGAAATTCTCCAGGCGGTGAATAAACTCAAAGCAGCGGAGCTGTTGGGATCTTTGCAACTGTTGCACTTTCATATTGGTTCGCAAATTTCTTCCATTGGCGTGATTAAAGAAGCCCTTAAGGAAGCCAGCCAAATTTATGTTGAACTTGCCAAATTGGGTGCGCCGATGCAGTATCTGGATGTCGGCGGTGGTTTGGCGGTTGATTATGATGGCTCTAAAACCAGCTTTTATGCCTCAAAAAACTACAACATGCAGAACTATGCCAACGATGTGGTGGCGGAGGTTAAAGATGCTTGTACCGTGGCCAAAATCCCAACCCCAACGCTCATTAGCGAAAGCGGTCGGGCGATCGCATCTCATCAGTCAGTCTTGATCTTCGACATTTTGGGTCGTAGCGAAGTAACCTTTGAAGACCCTGAACCCCTTGGCCCAGATGAACCCCTCACCATTCAAAATCTCTACGAAACCTACCAATCCATTAGCGACGAAAACTACCAGGAAGCCTATAACGACGCCATCCAATTCAAAGATGAAGCTATTAGTCGATTTACCTTGGGGTATCTCAGCTTGAGCGATCGCGCTAGGGCCGAACGTCTTTACTGGGCCTGCTGCCATAAAATCCTGGGCATCGCACGTCAGCAAGCCTATGTGCCCGACGACTTGGAGACCCTAGAACAAAACATGTCCTCCATTTATTACGCCAACCTCTCGGTGTTCCAGTCGGCCCCAGACAGTTGGGCGATCGATCAATTGTTTCCCGTTATGCCCATCCATCGCCTAGATGAAGAACCCACCTGTCGGGCCACATTGGCTGATTTGACCTGTGACAGCGACGGTAAAATCGACCGATTTATCGACCTCAAGGATGTGAAATCGCTTCTAGAACTCCATGATCTGAAACCGGGTAAACCTTACTACCTAGGGATGTTTCTCAACGGAGCCTACCAAGAGATTATGGGAAATCTGCACAATTTGTTTGGCGACACCAACACCGTCCATATTCGGCTAACCCCAAAGGGATATCGCATTGAACATGTGGTCCGAGGAGACACGGTGCGGGATGTCCTCAGCTATGTTCAGTATGACTCAGAAGACTTACTCGAAAATATTCGCAATCAAGCTGAACATGCGTTGCAAGAAGGAAAAATTACACTGCAAGAAGCACAGCTTTTGCTTAAAAATTATGAAAAAAGTCTCAGTAGTTATACGTATTTAACTGTGTCCTAGATTTCCCCAACGTTGTCGTGGCTGTTTTTCTTGATCTGCGAGCTAGATGCGGCTGGTTGGGATAAGATGTGGATAGTCGGGATAACAGCCTTGCGAGTGCTCATGTGCTATTTGCCCCTAATTTATTCTGGGCTTGGGAGTCTCTTCGTGGTGCTTTATGCATCCCAGAATGTTGAGTGGCTGGGTCTTCTCCAACGTTCCATGCCTGAAACCCCGGTCCTACAGACACTTTTACGAAACACAGCATCCTCTCCGGAAAATCCTTTAAGCCTTGGCAATGGAATTGCATCGGCGCTGTCTGCTAAAGCACCTGTAAAATTTGCGGTCTTTGCGGGGGGAGGATCTCCCAAGTCCAACGAAATTGCCTTAGAAAAAAATGTGCGCTATTTCCAGCGAACGCTCGGTGCCTTTGGTCTCTCATCCACTGCATCCAGCCTATTCTTTGCCAATGGGATTGATGGGCGAGCCACCGTGCGCTATATCGACCCAAAAGGGAAAGAGCGGTTTAAGAAATCCGACATTCCGAACTTGATTGGGGCTTCTACCCCCCGTAATTTACGGCAGTGGGTTATGACCGCGAGTCATAAAGAGGATCGCCGTCCTGTTTTTTTCTACTTCACAGGGCACGGTATTTTCAATAAAACGAATCCCGATAACAACGCGATGCTGATGTGGGGAGACTCAGAAGTTTCAGTGCGGGGCTTTACACAACTGCTTGATCATTTTCCCCAGGAAGTTCCCATTGCACTGATGATGGCGCAATGTTACTCAGGTGGGTTTGCCAATGTGATTTACGAGCAAGGGAATCCTGCCAATTCCGTGAGTAAAAAATCCCGCTGCGGCTTTTTTGCAACGGTTAAAACTCGGCCATCCTTAGGTTGCACACCGGAAGTCGATGAGGCGGACTACCAAGATTATAGTTCTAGCTTCTTTGCCGGACTCAGTGGGGTTGATCGCTTAGGACAAAAAGTGGGTTCAGCGGACTATAACAAGGATAGTAAAGTGTCTTATATTGAAGCCCATGCCTTTGCCAAGGTGGATGATGCGGCAGCAGATTGGCCTGTTTCCACCTCTGAGGAATGGCTACAACGACAGATCAGCGATCGCCAGCGACAAGAGATTCTCAATCAGCCAATTCAAAAAATCCTCCAGCAGGGACGACCAGAACAACAGTATGTGGTGCAGGCTTTAGCTGAGAAGATCCAAATTGACATCAATCAATCTGCTCAACAATTCGAGATTTTGACCCAGATCCCGACGCCTGAGGAGTTTGATGTAACCCAAGCCTATGGAATGCGATTGCGCATGGAGCTATTGAATATTGGTGCGGAAGCGAGGGTACGTGCGTCTGGCAATCGGGAGGCGATCGCAGTTCTAGCGCAATTACTAAAGTGCGAGTTTAGCGCATGGATATGAAAGGGCAAATACTCCATAGGGATTGTCCAAAAGCCAATAAGATGGCGGTGCCTTCAGTACCGGTCTCTGTTCTAGAT
>JBAVRC010000795.1:0-7974 GCA_049694615.1 Thermosynechococcaceae cyanobacterium
GGTGAGACTTTACTGTGCAATGGGTATGATAGTGCTCAACCTCAACTCATTGCTAAAACCGCAGGCGTGTCAATTGGGCTGTTTTATCGACACTTCAAACATAAACAAGAACTACTGACAGCCATCATGGTTCGTCATTTAGGAATTTTGCATCGCCAAATTATCCAGGAAATTGAGGCGTACTCTGATCCAGTGGAAGCACTACATGTAGTTCTAATTTTGACACTACACTATTTTAAAGTTCATCAAGGACTCATCAAGCTCTTTTTCATGCAAATCGGTTATGGGGATGCGATCGCCACTGAACAATTGCGAGAAGCTAGGCAAACATATCGAGATATTTTGGAATCTATTCTCCAATCAGAAAGTATTAGAGGTACATTTGTTCCTCCGGATGCTTTAGATGTTCAGATAGCTATCAATAGCATTATTGGCACGATCAACTGGTCGCTCTACGACCTGTTGATTGTCAAAAATGAAGGTATAGAACCAGATGGATTGGCAACAAGACTCTTAGCGCATATTCTTCGGGGTTTAGGTTATGGAGCTAATACCATACAACCCTCATCAACAGACTGATGCTGATTTGATTTCTAAAACCAACAGATCACTTTCAGGTGCTGTCCTAACCGAGATTGAAGGCAGCTAACAAGTAATTACGGACACCATCCGCCTATTCACCTAGCATGGGTGACAAAAACCGATAGTAGTCCGCCTAAACCATCAAACCGCTCAGCAATACATCCAACAGCCAATTGTCAACCAGACAACTGGCTGTTTTATCGCCTTATCTCAACTAAACCCGTGCTAACTCCGGCGCGGGTCGCTTGCTCCCACGAATCGAGCGAATGGCTTCAGCATAGTCCGGTGTATTGAAGACCGCTGAGCCCGCCACGATCGCATTAGCCCCGGCTTCCAAAACCTGCCAACTATTGCTCCCCTTTAGGCCACCGTCTACTTCAATCCAAGGATCGAGACCGCGCTCATCGCACATTTGGCGCAGCTGACGAATTTTGGGCACCACTTCAGGAATAAAACTTTGACCGCCGAACCCTGGGTTCACGCTCATGATTAGGATCAAGTCGCACAGTTCTAGGACGTACTCAATCAACGCCACCGGAGAGCCGGGATTGAGCACCACCCCTGCCATTTTACCCAGTTCTTTAATTTGGCCCAAGGTCCGGTGTAGGTGGGTGGTGGCGGTGGCTTCCGCATGCACTGAAATAATATCGGCTCCGGCTTTGGCAAAGTCTGCCACATAGCGTTCCGGCTCGACGATCATGAGGTGGACATCCAGGGGCTTGGTGGTCACCGGACGCAGAGCCTCGACAATCAGCGGACCAATGGTAATGTTGGGGACAAAGCGCCCATCCATGACATCCACGTGAATCCAATCGGCTCCGGCTTCATCCACCGCACGGACATCGTCCCCAAGACGACTGAAATTAGCAGACAAAATCGAAGGCGCAATCACAATAGGCTTGGTTGAGGTGGATGAAGTCATGGTGTTCACTGGGTTTTCTGAAGGGTGGCGTGCAAAAGCCCGGTAGGTACTTTTACGGTATCCAGTTTAACAAAATCTTCACATTCTCCCCAAGCCTTTTGGCGAATTCTCTTGGCAAGGACCAATAAACTCTATAATTAACCTTGCGCATTGGATTGGAATACAAACATTTATGCCCCAGGCCGTTGGAGTCATTCAGACCGTTGGGTTTCCGCCTGTCCTGGCTGCAGCTGACGCAATGGTCAAAGCTGCATCTGTCACACTGGTTTATTACGGTCTTGCCGAACGTGCCGAGTTTCTGGTTGCGGTTCGGGGCATCCTATCGGAAGTCGAACGAGCGGTGGAAGCTGGGGTTAAGGCGGGAGAGGAAGCCCCTGGTGGGATCATCGCCAGCCATTACATTATTGCGAATCCGCCCGAAAATGTAGAAAGTGTGATGCCTATTCATTACACCCCGGCGGTTGAAGAGTTTCGGCTGAGCCTCTAAACTGAGTGGCAGCAGTCCCTTGCAACGATTCCTTGCAACTGTTTTTCTGTGTCTTTAATTCCCATACCCTCTCAGGAGTAAACGTTCATGTCATCGAATATTGTCGCTTCGCAACAAGCCGTCGGATCGTTAGAAACGAAGGGGTTCCCTGCTGTTTTGGCGGCGGCTGATGCGATGCTGAAGGCTGGGCGGGTGACGTTGGTGGGTTACATCCGGGCCGGAAGTGCTCGGTTTACGGTCAATATCCGGGGCGATGTGTCTGAAGTGAAGCAGGCCATGGACGCTGGGGTTGATGTAGTCGAGAAGGTCTATGGCGGTGCGCTGGAAACCTGGGTGATTATTCCGCGTCCCCATCCCAATGTGGAGCGGGTGTTACCGATTGGCTACGGCGATGATGTGGAAGAATTTCGGATGGAAACCCAAGGCGTTCGTTAAGCTGAAGCTAATGGGGTTTTGGGGTGCCATCAGCGATGTCTGTGACAACGCTTTATGAGCAAGACTTTTATGCTTGGAGTCAAGTCCAAGTCAAATTGCTGCGCCAGGGATGACTCAACACAAATCATCGCCACGGACAAGCATTAGGATCGTGGATGTAATAACATCCTTTTTGCTGGCGGTTGAAACCGCTCCTACAAGAACGATGTCCGCCTACGCGAACTAGGATTAGATTTCAACCCGCGTAGGCGGGTTTGGTTCTTTTAGCCGCGATTTCAATCGCTGGGTTTTATTGATTCGCATTGTGCGCCCTGCTCAGTGAAGGTGGGAAAATAGGCGATGGAGTTCCTTAAAACATCGGCAATAGAAGCATTCTTTCCGTCCAATGGGTTTGACGTTCCTTGCTATACTGGAAGCCTGAGAACCCCTCATTATAAGAGCCTTTAGCCCACATGCAGCCGACTGACCCAGGCAAGTTTACCGATAAGGCTTGGGAAGCCATTGTTAAATCTCAAGATGTGGCCCGCAAGTTCCGCAACCAACAGTTAGAGGTGGAACACCTGGCGATCGCCCTACTGGAGGACGACGAGACCGTCAATCTGATCCTGGAGCGATCCGGGGTGGATGTGCCGTTGGTGGTCAAGAAGTTAACCGAGTTTACTCGCCGTCAACCCAGTGTGATGACCGATGCGGCCAATCTTTACTTGGGTCGCGGACTGGACCAGTTACTGGACCGCGCTGAGGCCGAACGGGAGAAACGAGGCGATCGCTTCATTTCCGTGGATCACTTTTTGTTGTCCCTGGCTGAAGACAAACGGGTGGGCAAGACCCTGCTGCGCAGTCAAGGGCTGGATGTAGGTCTGATTGAAGAAGCCATCCAAAAAATGCGCGGCACCCAAAAGGTGGTGGATCAAGACTCCGAGTCCCGTTACAATGCCCTGGAAAAATATGGACGCGATCTGACCGCACAAGCCCAGGAAGGCAAGCTGGATCCCGTGATTGGCCGGGATGAAGAAATTCGGCGGGTGATTCAGGTGCTCTCACGCCGTACCAAAAATAACCCCGTGCTGATCGGTGAACCGGGGGTGGGGAAAACTGCGATCGCCGAAGGATTGGCTCAGCGCATTGTCAAAGGCGATGTCCCGGAATCTCTCAAAAATCGGCAATTGATTTCCTTAGATCTGGGGAGCTTAATTGCCGGAGCCAAATATCGCGGCGAATTTGAAGATCGCCTGAAAACCGTTCTGCGGGAAGTCATGGACTCCGACGGTCAAATTGTGTTGTTTATCGACGAGTTGCATACCGTAGTGGGCACGGGGGCAACCCAAGGCAACATGGATGCCGGGAACCTCTTAAAACCCATGTTAGCCAGGGGCGAACTGCGCTGTATTGGAGCCAGCACCATCGATGAATATCGCAAATATATTGAAAAAGATGCGGCTCTAGAACGTCGTTTTCAGCAAGTTTTGGTGGAACAACCCAGCGTAGACGACACCATTTCTATCCTGCGCGGTCTCAAAGATCGCTACGAAATCCATCACAACGTCAAAATTACCGACTCGGCCCTCGTGGCGGCGGCGGTGTTATCCAACCGCTACATTCCCGATCGCTTTTTGCCCGACAAGGCTATCGACTTGGTGGATGAAGCAGCAGCCAAACTCAAGATGGAAATGACTTCCAAGCCCGGTGAACTGGAAGCTATTGAGCGACGGCTGCTGCAACTGGAAATGGAAAAACTGTCCCTGGAACAAGAGGCACCCCGTGGGCGGACAGGTGCACCATTTCAGTCCTCCCTGGAACGATTGGCACGGGTGGTTCAAGAAATTAAGGAACTCAGCCCCAAAAAAGCGGAACTGGAAAATCAATGGCAGGGCGAGAAACAAGTCCTGGATCGCATCAACCAACTCAAGGAAGAAGAAGATCACCTGCGGGTCCAAATTGAGCAAGCCGAACGGGAATACAACCTCAACAAAGCGGCTCAACTCAAATATGGCCGCATGGAAGCCCTGCAACGGGATCTAGAGGAGCAAGAATCCAAACTGCTGGAATTGCAGGAAAAAGGCTCCACCTTGCTACGAGAACAGGTGACCGAAGCGGATATTGCCGAAGTGGTGGCCAAGTGGGTGGGCATTCCCGTCACGCGTCTTCTCGAATCTGAGCGCCAAAAACTCCTGCAACTGGAGTCCTATCTGCATCAGCGGGTGATTGGCCAGGATGAGGCGGTCTCATCGGTGGCAGCGGCGATTCGACGGGCCAGAGCAGGCATGAAAGATCTCGGACGCCCCATTGGCTCTTTTCTCTTTTTGGGTCCCACTGGGGTCGGCAAGACCGAACTGGCAAGGGCCTTGGCGGAACTGTTGTTCGATGCCGAGGATGCGATCGTGCGCATCGACATGTCGGAGTACATGGAAAAACACGCCATTTCCCGGCTCATTGGTGCGCCACCCGGATATGTGGGCTATGACGAGGGCGGTCAGCTTTCCGAAACCATTCGACGGCGACCCTATTCCGTCATTTTGTTCGATGAAGTGGAAAAAGCCCATCCTGATATCTTTAATGTGCTGCTTCAGGTCTTAGACGATGGCCGCATCACCGACTCCCAAGGCCGGACGGTCGATTTTTGCAACACGGTCATCATTATGACCAGCAATATTGGCAGCGATCACATTCTCGATATTGCTGGAGATGAAAGTCGCTATGAGGAGATGCAAGAACGGGTGTTGACGGCGCTGCGATCGCAATTCCGACCCGAATTTTTAAACCGGGTGGATGATGTGATTCTGTTCCATTCCTTACAACGGGCTGATTTGCGTCAAATTGTCACCATTCAACTCAAACGCATCGAACGATTGCTCACGGAACAAAAAATCAAACTCCAGTTGTCCGATGCCGCTCTTGATCACCTCGTGGAATCAGGGTATGACCCGGTTTATGGGGCAAGACCCCTCAAGCGGGCGATTCAGCGGGAACTAGAAAATCCCATTGCCACGAAGCTATTAGAATTGGTTTTCACCGAAGGCGATACGATTCAAGTAGATTGGAAAAATGACCAATTGACGTTCCGTAAAGACTCAATACCTTCTAGTGCGTTAACAGATAGTGACCCTGAAGTGTTACTGGTGAATGCCGTAGAGGCTTAAATTAATTTTTGTCAGGGTTTTTGGGAGTTGCTGCTGGTGGAGTCACTAGTGGGGTTGATTTAGCCGTAGGCAAGACTTTAACTGACGCTGGTGGCGCATTGTCTACCCCAAAAATGGAGTTTGCTTTATTCTGTATTTCAGAAATAGGGGTAGGATCGAAGCCTAAACGGATATATCCTAGTGTATTCAGTTTAATATCGGTATCTTGAATCAACTCGGCATAGGTCATGGGTTGCACAGTACCAGCTGCGGCTTGAGACAATCCAGTTTTAGATGGAGTAGGTACAGCCAGCACTATGGAACTGGAAAAAGTATTTTGCAATGCTGAATACTTTGCATATAGATCTTGGCTGGTTGTCAAGTTTTGATCTTGTTGAAATATTTGAGTAAAATTAAGATAAAAAGTGGTCACTCCAAAGGCAGTTACACTGATATTTATCAGCGCGTTGTTGCTTTTTTCCCAACCTTCTTTACTCAAAAAGAAAATACATACCAATGCAACCAATGCTGCTGTCCCTCCAATGGAAAGACAGATAAAGTATTGCTTATAAAAGAACGCCATTATTTTGCAATTCTTGTTAGTTAATTCCTGAATAGCTTTTGACTGCTCGTTAAGTCTTAATTGTTCCATTGTAGGGCTTTTAGTGAACGGAATATCTTTCTTCGCGTCACAGGTTAGCCAACTATTTTGCCAAAATATTGTTGTAATATAAATTACAGCATGGCTTGCCAGAACAATACCAATCAAGCTGCCAGTTAATACTATATGGCCTAGAAGAGTCGGATTACTTTTATTGTCTTCACCTTTTATAATTAAGCCTCTATTTTTAAGCCAATCCGTAATCAAAAAAGGATTTGTATTAGTCATTTTTGTTCGATCTTCCCATAGAATTTTCTATTTTTATTTAGGTTTTAATGCTCTGTATTTAAAGCTATATTATCAAATCCCATAGAAAATTTCCATTAAATACTTTTTGAACAAATTCTCAAGCATTTTCTGGAGTTGGCGTAATACCACTGGCGATCGCAAAATTTTTATATCTTCCTTGTCTTAGTGCTCTTGCCACTTCATTGCTATTGTTGCGGAGTCCTTCGTAGAAAAAGAAAACCTCACCTTCAATACCATTGTTACGGTTCAACTTGACAATATCTTGAATTTCGGTTGCACCATTGTTGATCGAACCAACTTTAATAGCTACACCAGGTGCAAATTTGTCTAATTTACTAGGATGTGAACTTAAGATTTTCTGAATCTCGCCATCGTATGCTGTAAGGGTAGTACGGTATATTTGGGGATGCATCGTATCAACGAGATCTTGATCAACCCATATTTTTGTATCTTGCAGAAGATTATTCAAACCAAATGGAAAGACATGGGGAGCCATCGACAAAGTTAGATTTGAGTTAACAGATTTTATGGCCGACTGAAGTTTTTTAAGAAAGTCCGTCAGAAGATTTGCTCTAAAGTCTCGCCATTGAATCCATGCAGTGTCTTGAGGGGGTGAATCACTGGGTCGAAAACTAGAAGGAAGCTTGGGTGGATCGATACCAAATTTAGTTTTAAACAGATTTTTTGTTTGAGGATCATAGCCTCCATTAAAGGGAGTACCAGGAAGACGATCATCGCCCTGAACACCTGTCACATCATATTTGGTCACAACCTCAACCATGAGGCTGATCATGAAATCTTGAACTTCAGGATCAAAGGCATTCATCCAGGAAAGGCGATCGCCCTGAAAATTGACTAGGATGTTTCCATTTTGATCAATCCCTCGCCATTGAGGTTTTGCCGTTGGGTTAATGGTTGGGTTTAAGAGATGCCCACCACTTAAGTTAGGAGAACTGGCAAATCCGTATTCAAACCAGGGAATAACATTAATGCCAACGGCTGTGGCTTCTTCAACAACTTCCTGGAGTGGATCGCGGCCATCGCTGGCAAAAAAGGGATCTATCTCAAATTGAGGGCCAAATTGGGTTCTCATGATGTCGCTTTTATAAAGCGTGAAACCTTTATTCCATACAACTGGATAAACAGTATTAAATCCACTGCTAGCAAGAAGATTCATTGCACTTTTGATTGAATCTCTGGAATTAAGAGCCGTGCTAGCAACATTAGTCAACCAGACTCCTCTAATATTCATAACATCCCTCACCATTATTTTTCTATTGATGATTCTATTTGTTGCTTTGAATCAATGCTTCCCATGTGTCGTCATTGACGATGCCGGTATTTGAAAGACCTCTATTTTTTTGAAAAGCAATAACTGCTTTTTCTGTATTTTCTCCAAAATCACCGTCAATACCAATTGGATTAAATTGTTTTTGATCTTCTTTTCGTGAAGTAGAAGTTAAAATGCGCTGTAGTTCCCTAACAGCTCTGCCAAAAGAACCTCTTGAAAGCGTTGGAC
>JBAVRC010000796.1:0-2265 GCA_049694615.1 Thermosynechococcaceae cyanobacterium
GTCTCGATTGGGCCAGAAGGGAATACAGCGTGGTCATGCAACGTCTGGTGTTGGAGTTGCGAGGCCAACCTTGCTTCAACTTGGAATTAGTCCCGCCATCGAAGAAAAGCATTACGGTGTCTCGCTCCTTCAGTCGCCCTATCGCGTCATTACCGGAATTGCGGGAGGCGATCGCCACCTACACCAGTCGTGCTGCTGAGAAGCTGCGATCTCACGGGCTAACGGCTGATGCGATTCAGGTTTTTGCATTAACGAGCCGATTTAAGGCGGACTCCTACAGCGATGCGGTGACGCTGACGTTGGCCCACAGTGCCGACCACACTGCCGAGATTTTGCAGTATGCACTTATGGGGGGCGATCGCCTTTTTCAGGAGGGGCGGCAGTTCAAAAAGGCTGGGGTTATTCTACTGGGACTGAGGCCCAAGTCGAAGCGACAACTGGGACTTTGGGAACCGGATGAGGTGCGTTCCGATGCCCTAATGCAGGTTGTCGATGCTATGAATACAAGGTTTGGACAACGGACCATCCAATTTGCTGTGGCGGGGTTGCAGAAACCTTGGGCGATGCGGGCGGAAAGACGTTCTCCACGCTACACAACCGTCTGGAACGAAATTCCCGTAGTCAGAGCTTAGGGGCGAATTGCCCCACTAGCCATTGTGTCCGAGGATTGGATCGCTGTCCGCCCCGAAACAGATTGACGGAAATCCCTACCCATCAAAGACAACTGACATGATGTCGTTTTGTGAATTTTTGTGTACATTTAGCAATAGATAGTTCTTTGGCCTGATCGAGGCTTTCCTCAATGGATCATGTTTTACCGATTAATTCCCCCAAGGGAAAATGCGACTTTGCCCCCCTTCTGCCCATTCGCCAATGGCTCAATCGCTTAACGGTCCAAGACGAAAAACTGGCACACCGCCTTTGCCAGTTCATTCCTTCTCAATGTCCGTTTGAACGAGATGTTGTACTTTTCGGAGTCAAAGTTGCCCATATTCCGCCCTTGTGCAAGTTGAATCCATTTTTCGATGAAGTCGTCGATTTAAGATTTCGAGCACTTTCCTATTTGGCTGATGAATGCGGCGAAGACGTTAGCCCGTATTGTTAAGCCTTTGTGTGCAGATGCTTTGAGGTCTAGAGGATTGGCGATCAGGATCCAAATAGGCGAACCTGCGATCAAAGCTCTGATCAGCCCAAGAAGCATGAAAATACTAAAATTTCGCCCAATTTAGCACTCCTAAATCGGTAAGTCTGGGTCGATTTGGATGGTGGTTATTTCGGCATTTTCGATAACTGTATTACCCATCTGAGTATTTGCTATCGCATCGAATTTCGATTCTTCATGGGCAATCCGTTCGCAGTGGAGTATGACGCGATATCGCTTCTCGATAACGTCTCCAGCGGGCGATCGTTCTACTTCTTCCCAATCAATCCGAAGCTCGCCTAAAATATACCCATAGCCTGTAGCAGAAACGTATTGCATTATTACAATCATTGGCAATAAGTTTTTTCAATTATGCTCATTGGTTACGCGTGGATTTCAACTCGGGAGCAGAACGCTGTACCTCAAATTGCTGCGCTTAAGGCTGCTGGATGCGAACTCATTTTTCAGGAGACTGCCACAGGCAGTCGTTGGGAGCGACCTGACTTGCATCGTTGACTTGGGCAACTACGCAAGAGCGATCGCAGAGGGACTTGAGTCTTAAGCGCATTTACCGTTCCACTGCTCCCCGAACCCCAGAATCCAGTCAACCAAGGTTTCTCTATGAACATTAATGCCAAACGAATTGCTCCTGTCTTAGCTCTGATGTGGACTTTAATGCCCTTGGCTGTCAAAGCCGACGAGAGTCGTCGGACACCCCGCTCAGCCAGAACCGACTCTACTAAGCTGAACAAGACTCAACACATTGTCGTAATTTACGAGGAAAACCACAGCTTCGATAACCTCTACGGCGGTTGGGAAGGGGTCAATGGGCTGAAAATGGCTGCTCCCGCCAAGAAAACCCAAGTCAACCAAGCAGGCACCCCTTTTGCTTGTCTGCTCCAGACCGATGTTAACCTTGCCTCCGATACCACGGTCAATCCAGCCGCATTGTCTGCAACCTGTACGGACAGGACTACCGCTAAAACTTTCGCGAGTGCCTTTGTCAATGCTCCTTTTGAGATCGACAAGTACATCGCCCCCACCGACAAGACCTGTTCTGCTCCCAACGTATTTGCTGCTAAAGACATCTCCAACATATAATCTCTGATTTAATTTATAATAGT
>JBAVRC010000797.1:0-2879 GCA_049694615.1 Thermosynechococcaceae cyanobacterium
CATAAATTCTCTGACTAGAGAAAAATCATGAGCCGCAATTGTCTGTTAACGAAGGTGCAAAAAGACTCGTGAATGTCATCGTGCCTGCTGGCTGTCGATCTCCCGAACAATTAGAACAGCAAATTTACGACCATTTGCTCCACTGTGTGCGTTCGGAATTCCCGGACCAAGTTCTGCAACGGTTTCAACTCTTGTTTCTCCAGGGGGGAGCGTACCCGGATCCAGCGATTCGTATGACGCTAAATGAAATTATTTCGGGAAGATCAGCCAAGAAAGATTTCTTACCCTTTTTTAATCGATGTTGCTTTATTCTCATCAACCGCTGGCAGATCAATGCCCTACATCGAGATGCAGTCGTGCGACTCGTTGAACTGTTGATGCAATGTCGCGGTCCCTCGGCCCTTGTGGGTAATCCGAGTCCTTCTGGCCGTCTTCGTTATGCGGTTCAGGAATATGTGCGCAGCAGTTATTTTACACAGATTCAGCAATTATCGGCGTTTTTGAATCCCAAAAATGATCAGGATACTCAAAAACCTTTAGCAACGATATTACATCGCTATCCCTATCTATATCCCCATTGTTTAAACAACCAAGATAATGGAGAAGAATACCAAAAAATAATTACGGTTACTCAACGAACTGCTCAGAAAAAATTTGAAGGCGAACTGTCTTCATATCTGACCCATTCCTTACTCAAATCTAACCGCGCCTCACGTGACATAGATCAAGCCCTTAAAAATCCTACATTGCTGAGCCATCAGGACCTTTGCGCCACACTTAAGCATTATGTGACGAAAGTTGATGACCAAGGGACATATCAAGATATGGCACAACAATTTTGGTCCCCGGTCCATCGACCCCAATCTTATGCAGCGTTTAAGGGAACCTTACACAACTATATTTTGAGGAGTATGCCTGACAAATTTGGGAAGTGCCGTTTCCATGACCAATTGCACCACTACCTGAAGAACCTTAATCCAGAAAGCAATGGGGCAGCCGTCAATGACTTTTTGGTGGTGCGCACCTGCAACCAGTTGATCAATTTTATGGTTGTTGAAAGTCGCCAGCGCCCGAATCATGCTGTTTTTATGGACTTGTTGAATAATATGGGTTCCACCCAGACGGTGGGGCTGTTGCTGAAAATTGTGCTGTTGTGTAACAAAGCTAAGCCCTATTTAGAGCGACGGGTTTCCATTTTGTTCCAGCACTATCAGGGGCAGACCCAAAATTCGGTCATATGGCTCGTGCGATGTCTGGAAAAGCTTAATTTGGCTTGGACTGCTCATTTTAGCAACCAAAATCTATCTTATGTCCATTTGTTGTAGTTGTTTTTTGTTGGATTTTCGTTCTAGTTGACTCACCGTTAAGGGCCCAAGAACTCCTGAATTCGAGCGATAGAACGATTATTTTCGTCTGGGGTTCCAATGGTGATGCGTAGCCCACCTCCAGTGAGCCGGATGGAGGTTCCCTGTTGTTTCAAATGATGGCTTAGGTCGGCGGTACTCGTTAGGGTGTCGGCTTGGCCATAGATAAAGTTAGCGGAACTGGGCCATAGCTTGAGGTGGGTGTGTTGGCGTAGGTAAGTATAAACCCGTTCCCGCTCTTGAATCAGGTGTGGGATGTTTTGTAGCAGGTCTTGGCGATGGTCCAAGGCCAAGCGAGTCGCAGCCTGGGTCATGGCGGGCAAATTGTAGGGCAGGCGCACTTTTTCTAAAACCTGGATGAGTTCTGGGTGGGCGATCGCATAGCCGACACGGTGGGCAGCCAGCCGAAAGGCTTTGGAGAAAGTCCGCAGAATGACCCAGTTAGGGCGAGTATCCAGTTCACTGACCAGGGTTTTGCCGCTAAATTCAAAGTACGCTTCGTCAATCACCACCAGGATATGGGACGGCAGCTGTCTCAACCATTCGATTTCAGCCGTTGTGAGGAGATTGCCGGTGGGGGAATTGGGGTGGACCATAAACACGACCCGCACTGGGCAAAAAATTGACTGAACCAGCGCTGTTTCAGCTTCTGCCAAGTTCAGCTCAAAGGTTTTTGTGCGCTGAATGCTGACGACAGGAATCCCTAACGTTTGGGCTAGGATCCCGTACATGGAAAAGGTTGGATTCGCCACGAGAACGGAACCCTGACCGCCTAAACAGGTGGCAATCAGCAATGAGCGAATCAGTTCGTCGGATCCATTCCCAATGGAGATGTGTTCTGGTCCAATCAGAGTTTGTGTGGCGGCGGACTCGTTGACATACTGGGCGATCGCCTGTTTGAGATCGGTGTGAGCGCCATCGGGATAGCGATTGGCTTCGATTTCGTTTTGATAAGTCCAAGCCAGTTTTTGCTTGAGATCTGCGGGCAGATCGTCAGGATATTCGTTCGTATCCAATCGATCCGTTGAGTTATTCAATAGCCCTGGCCCCACTTCTGGGTGAGGCGTGTAGGCATTGACTTGGGCCAGATCGGACCGCAAAAAACCAAGCATAGGCGTAGGCCGGACAGATTAAGGATTTGATCAGTATAAATAAACTTCGTTCTCCGCCGTAAACCTTAACGTGACTTAAGGTAGGCCACCCAAAGTTTATAAACTTTTGTAAACTATGAAAGCATTGTTTGTTCCCGTTTTATTTTCTGTCATCAAGGACACCCCATGAAGCGACTCGTTGTATTGCAGCGGATCTGCCTGGTACTGCATAGTTTGGCGATGGTCTTCGGTTTGGCAGGATTAGTGCTTGTTTTGCCCCATCCGAGGTTTATTCTGACCCTACCCAGTCTGGGTCAGCAATTGTTTCAACTCAGTATGGCTGGGGGCGGTGCAACCTATATTGTTTTGGGAGCCGTAGCAGTTGCCCTTTACGGTTACCACAATTTCGGCCTCAGTGCAGTGC
>JBAVRC010000798.1:0-2131 GCA_049694615.1 Thermosynechococcaceae cyanobacterium
CACCAAAGTCTTGGCCATATCCCCAAAAAAGGCGATCGCCCCATGCCCAAGTTCCTACGCCTAAGGCAGTTACGGTAGGACCATTGGCACCCAATGTAACGGTCTGCATACAGTCTACCCTCAAACATTTTCTTTACATTATGCAACATTCTCTAACAATGCTTTGAAGTGGGAGAATTGGCCAACAGCTGTGTTTCAGTTCGCAATGGGAGGCATAATCGACCTCAGATCTGAGCCAAAAGTCCTGAACGGGTGGCAGATGCTTTCAACGGCGATAAAATTTATTAATCTATTGATTTCTGAACATGAATATCATCTTATCAAACAAGGCATCTAAAGAACTAAAAATTGATCTTAATTTGGATTCTCAATTTATTCCCGATATCAATACTTGGCGAATTGATTGTCTTTCATTGAGCAAAAAACGTGTCTTTCTGTCCACTAATGAAAAAACACTATACACTTGTGTTTCTTCTTACAGGGGTGGCTTGAAAGAAATTATTAAAAAAATTTCTCTTGCCATTAAACAAGAAAATATTAGGCTAGATGAAATTTATTATGTTAAATTTCAAAATAGAAGTATTACTAGCTCCATGAACAACATAAAGACAATAATCGATCAAATGGATAAATACAATCCTATGAGTAATGAAGAATACGAAAGATTGATTAATAATATTCCCTTTAAGTATTTATCTTTTCGCAAACCTTATGAACTTCATAAATCTGCATTTACCTAAGTTTAAGTATAAAATAACAAAAAACTCTCTTGAAAATTTTTTCCTCAAGCCAAATAGCTTAAAATCTCAGCGATTTGTTCGACTGTCTCGTTTACGGTTGATGCAATTCGTACCTGTTCCGCATCCAGAGACAAAAAAAATTCCTGTGCTTTCATAGCCGATTGCAAAAGAACGACCGATTTTTGCGCTTTAATGGCAAGGGCTACTTCCGAGGCTGTTCCAGCCCCCATACCACACGCCACGATCACGTCGCTCGCCAGAATATTGATATTGTTTCGCGCACTTCCCATTCCCGTTGGAATCACAATATCGAGAGAGGAGGAAGCAGCCTCCTTGTTATCCGTGGGTAGAATGCCTACGGTCATACCCCCTACACTTTTGGCCCCTCGACAGGCTGCATCCATCACCCCGCAATCTCTTCCACCCGTCAACGTGACCCATCCGCACTCCGCGATCCGTTGTCCTAATGCGTAGGCCGTCTCCATTTCTTGAGGGCTTGCACCAGCACCTGGCCCCATTACGCCAATGATAATTTGTCCCATGTTTCGCTAATTGGATCTCGATAGAGGGCGATCGCCTGTTTTGCACAGTCTCTAGAGACTTGGATGTATTCTCCCAAAGAAGGCGATCGCAGGGGTCGCTATGCTAGCGTCGTAAAGACGGAGAGCTGGGACAATGGTGTGTGGATTCCCCCTCGCGAACTCTCGGTGCGGGGCGGATCTGACGACCAAAATGGCTGATTTGGACCTCTATTGCGTTATTGAGGATTGGTTTATGCCCACAGACCCTTCGATAGAAGCAAAACTACACCGCATGATGAAGGAACTGCAGCAGGGTAAATCATTAGCCAAAACAACGTCTGGCAATGTATCTGAACAGCAGAACCTAAAACCACCCATTCAACATCGCCGACTCAATGGGCAAAACCGATTTCTGCTCCCCATCAAGATTTTAATGGTTCCTTGGGCACAATTCATAATCAGTCAGGTTTTCTTTCAAGGCCAATGGGATTTCATCATTATCCCCAGACAAATTGCAGGGATTCCAGGAATTTTCTTATCTGCTTTTTCTCATGAGAGCTGGGCACACTTGATCGGTAATAGCATTGCCTTCGCGATCTTTAGTGGGTTAGTTCTCCTAAAGAGTCAACGGGATTTTTGGATTACGTTTCTCATTGGTTGGCTCGGTGGCGGTTTGGCCTGTTGGCTTCTAGGGCTACAAAGCGTTCATGGCTTAAGCGGCGTTGTCTATACCTTATTTGGCTATTTGCTGGCGATCGGATGGCTGGAGAAGCGATTCTTTCCACTCGTAATTTCAGTCTTTGTCATCATCAACTTTAGCTACTGCATCTGGGGTATTTTTCCAACGGATCCCAGAGTGGCATGGTGGGG
>JBAVRC010000799.1:0-2769 GCA_049694615.1 Thermosynechococcaceae cyanobacterium
GCTAAGGCCAGAAAACAGCGATAGGAAGCTACAAAGGGCGATCGCGTTGCATTGCCTTCCGTGAATTCATAGCCACCTGAGTAGGTTTGATGGGAGTTGAGAATAGTTGTAGTTTCAAAGGTTTGAAATAACAAAAAAAGTCAAAATCAGGTGTTATGCGAAGTAGACTGATCGATACGCTTGAGCCATTCTGCCTCAATAGCGGCTTGATTTTCAGCCTCTTGCTCCAACACATCTTTTTCGGTTGTGTAAGCCAGAGGCAGATCATCTATCTGTGTCGTGCGTGCAAATTGACGGGTAAAATCAATTTTTGATTTCAGTTGCTCGGTAGGATTTACTAATAATTTTGCAGATCGTTCGCGGTACTGATTCCGAACGGCAATGCGCTTATTTTGCCATTGATTCCAGAAATAGCGCCCCAGAGGAATGGCCAAAAAGCCAGTGCCATAAGCCAACAACACGGGGTAGATAGCCGAGACAAAACCTAGACTTCCACCTAAGCCACTGGTGCTCATCAGGTTTCCCAGCACTAAAGCTCCTATCAGGTTGAGACAGCCCAGCCCAATGGCACCCATCACTTGACCTGATGAAGCTTTGCTAAATCCCCAAAGAGACTCTTTGAGAAATGGCGCGATCGCAGTCGAGCGCTCGGACTTAGCCGAGGTTTGCAACTCAGGGAAATGATAAACAATCTCCCCATTCGGATCGACTTGAGGTTGCCCGTTGAAACGGAGAAGAACAGGTAGCATTTTGTCGTCAACCGTTTGGCCGTCATCAAAACTATCCAGATAGGGAACGACCTGCTCCGCGATAACGGCTCCCTCGAAATATTTCAACGTTTGGCCAATGGCTCGCCAACGTCGTTCTTCCAGATTCTGATTAGGGTTACCATCCCCAAACAAAAACGAGAATACGGCTTCAAGAAAGTTCATCGAATCTTGTTTGGTAGAAAAAGAAGACGTACGCTGCGGTTTAGAATAAGGGCTTGGGCTAAAAAAGTAGTACCAGTCCGAAAATATCCACCCGATGGGGAACCCGCCAAATCCATCACCCCTTGATCCACCGTTATCGGAACTATCCGAATCCTTGAAAAAGGTGGCTATGATAATGATCAAAATGGCGATCGCAATGATGCAAATTGAGAGAATCAGCAATATGCCGAAAGAAATACGGATCAGATAGAACAGAACCCGCCAAATCTGCTGCCATAGGGCAAGCAAACGCAGTTTGAGGGATTTAGCCTGAAGAATGGTTCGGAAATTCCGCGCAAACAGGTAGGCGACCTCCCCCGTCTCAGTGACCTGCATATGCCCGCCTGCATCGCTAGCCAAGGCGAGTAAAGCCTGCTGAGCGACCTGCAAATCGAGACCGGATTGAACCGCTACATCGCCTACCATGACGCGGTAATTAAGCTGCTCAATGGCGGATATGACCTTAAGGTTAGGAGACATAGACATGACACTTCTTGCATTTGAATAGGTCTTTCCGTATATCCATTATAAAAGCTGTTTCAGATTCATGATTTGGGCATTGTATGTCCAGATCGGAATCTATTGAAACGATCTGAAATTATTTAAATTATTACTAGAAAAATTGTCTGACATTACTATTAGCTTTCGATACCAGGATACGCCCTTATCCCTGCTTCAAATCGAAGGTTCCTAGATCGAGTGTCCCAGTTGGAGGATGTCGCTGGGTTCGATCTGGATCACGGTAATAATAGTCGCATCGAATCGGGCCGCAGATCGCTTCGCTAAAGTCGGTTTGAGCTAAAATTGCTCCGGTAAAATCTACATCTTCAACCCATTGCGCTGGGGTTTGGGTGCGGAATTTGGCGCGGGTCAGGTCAGCGTCTACAAACCGTGTTCCATTTTTAGGAATCGTTTGCGCAGTCGGTCGCAGGGTTTTGAATACTAAATAGATCGCCAGAGCAAAAAAGGCAATCGCCAACGCAACATTCAACCCATTATTCGGGACAAACGTTAGCAACAAGCCGCCGATCAAGACCAGAATCAGGATAAACACAATCATTGCCCCATTGCCCAACAACCGTACTGTATTTGTAAAGTGTGCTTCCGCATACTGCATATAGAGATAGCCCAAAATCAACGCAATGACCCGCACAAAAGGGATATGGTTCGCAAAGGCCACAACGATTGCAATGGCAACCACGGGCAAAGCGATCGCAATGGTCGTGAGCCAAAACATCCCCAATTGTTTTGGGCTTTGTCCAAAGCGAGCCAGCTCGAAATTTGCGTCGGTCAATTGGGCTTGGGTAAAATCGCAGCCGCGTAGATCAGATCCTTTAAAACTGACGCCGCGCAAATCTTGTCCCCGAAAGGAGCGATCGCGTAGATCGCGATAGGTGTAATTGGGGTGGAGGTTGAATGGTTGCATGGAATAAAGGGGTGCAAGTGGGTTGAACAACGGATTAGGGTTTCTGCCAGAGTTTAAGCAGGGTTTGGGTGGAGTTGCTCTTATAAGCAATGCCTGCAATTGTTTGACCATTGGCACTGACCACCAGTTCGCTAATCCCGCCGGAAGGGATACGGGCAGCATCGGTTTTCGTATTGAGATTCCAGATACTGATTTGGCCCTGACTCACGCCCAACACTCGGTCGCGATCAAATGCGATGGGAATGCTGTAAATGGATTTTGCTGTAAAGTCCTTGCTGGCAATCGCTTTGCCGCTTCGTAAATCCCACAGGTTGAGTCTGCCGCCATGGTTATATGTCCGGTATTGAATTGCCCCATAGTCCCCCGTAGGAC
>JBAVRC010000800.1:0-4533 GCA_049694615.1 Thermosynechococcaceae cyanobacterium
TGAACTGGGCGAAAGCGGGGTTAAAGAATTGGTGGTGGTGCCTATTAGCTTTATTTCGGAGCATATTGAAACCCTCCAAGAAATTGACATGGAATATCGGGAGTTGGCCTTGGAGGCGGGCATTGAGCAATTTCGGCGGGTGCCAGCGCTCAATACCTATCCCAAATTCATCAATGACTTGGGCGATATGGTGATTGAGGCATTGCAAGCCCCTGCGGTGAAATTTGCCCAGGTGTTGCGTCCCGGCAAGGAAGTTAGGATGTATCCCCAAGAGCGCTGGGAATGGGGCATGACTTCGGCAGCGGAACGTTGGAATGGTCGATTGGCCATGATCGGATTTCTGGCCTTGTTACTCGAACTCATCAGCGGTCGGGGACCGCTTCATTTCGCTGGACTGCTTTAATGCGCGCTATTTATAGCGTTCTAGTTTTGCTTCCATGGTGCTGAGTAGGGTATTGCCGACCAGGAGGCTACTGGACCAGTAGTAGTGGTCATTGTCAATGCGATAGAGGCGTTCTAAGCCCGTGCGACCCTCGCGATCGCCCAGGATCCAGAATCGCTGCAAAATCGAGTCGGGCAGCAGCAGTCCTTCCCCCTCAATTTGACCCAAGCGACTGTGTTGCAGCATGAAGGTATATTGATCGGAAGCATCAATGCGTCCGCGATACTGCAACGTAATATCTGCCGGAAGGGAAACATCCGATTCAGTCGTGGGGACCGAGAACGATAGTTTGCCGACCAAGCTAAACCATTCGTCGGCATTCCAAACCACCATCAGCCGTCCTTGAATGGGAAACAAGGTTCCTTCGCGCTCTAAGAGATAATGACCTTTCAGCGTCCAACGCCCATCGGCCAAGAGGAAGGTATGCTCGGGAGCAGCGGACGGTTTTGCAACGGAGTAGGTTGACATCAGCGCGGATTTCTCGGCAAAGGGAGCAGTAACAAAAACGAAGCACAGGGCCAAAATCAGCCATGTTGGTTCTAGATTGCCCTATTACAGCGACCAATCCGCCGTCCAGCCTTAAAAAGCACATTCAACCTGAGGGGACGGGGCTGATCTCTCCGAGAAGGACGGGATGAGTGGCTCCCGTGGCCGAAGGAAGATTACCGGGGATGCTTAACACACGCCAGTAGGCCAAAACCGCAAAGGCGATCGCTTCTTTGGCATCGGCATTCACCCCTGCTTCATCGGTGGTCATCACCGCAATGCGATCGCCCAACTGGTGTTGCAAGCGCGATCGCAGATGGGCATTCCGACTACCGCCGCCGCACAGCAACACTTGGTCTGGCATGGTGTCAAGGTATTGTCGATATTCTTGGACAATACTGGCTGCGGTAAAGTCGGTGAGGGTGGCCAGGAGATCGGCAGGGCCAAGGCCATAGGGTTCGGCCTCCTGCAGACATTGGTGCAAAAAGATTGGACTAAAGAGTTCGCGACCTGTGGATTTGGGGGGCGACTGGCAAAAGTAAGGGTGTTGGAGCCAGCGATCGACCAAGGGCTGGCAGGGAGTGCCTTGCGCCGCCCATTGACCGTCTGGGTCATAGGTTTGTTGACCTTGCGTCAAGTCTTGAATAGCCAAGTCCAACAACACATTGCCCGGTCCTGTATCCAATCCTTGGACACCCTTCCCTAGCTCGTTGGTTGCATCGAGAGGCGGGAGCACCGCAACATTGCCAATACCGCCGATATTTTGCACACACCGTCGCAGCGTGGGGTGACTCAATAAACACACATCGATTTTGGGCACTAAGGGGGCACCATGCCCACCTGCCGCCAGATCAGCAGCCCTAAAGTTGCTCACGGTTGAGATGCCTGTTTGCTGGGCGATCGCCGCACCGCGTCCCAGTTGCACGCTATACCCCAGGTGCTCCCCTTGGGGCGGACGATGAAAGACAGTTTGGCCGTGGGAGCCAATAAGAGTAGCTGGAGGGGATTGTCCGGACTGAATGGCGATCGCAGATTGGGCAAAGACTTGGGCGATCGCATCGTCGAGTTCGGCCCATTGGGCCATGGAGAGGGGTGCTCCCGCACACACCTCTAAAATCTGTTGGCGCAGTTGGGCCGGGTAAGGATAGGTTTCCGCAGCCACCAGTTCCACCGATAAGTCCCGTTCGGTCCCACCCATATCGACCAGCACCGCATCAATGCCATCGACGGACGTACCACTGATTAACCCAACCACTCGCTGCATGGGCTGTCTCCTTAACCCTACCTTGCATAATCCAGTTCCAGTTGTAACACCGATGGGGGCAATACACCGCTTTCATGGTCTATCTAAAAGCCATTTACATAGATTTTTGTTAGGGCGTCTGTAAAACCCGATAACCAATATCGCGACGGTAGTAAGCCTCTGGGAATTGAATTTGGGCGATCGCATCATAAGCTTTGGCAAACGCCTGGGAGAAATTCGGACCAATGGCATTCACCGCCAAAACCCGACCGCCATCGGTGAGCAGTTGTCCATTCTGGAACTGCGTTCCGGCATGAAACACCACTGCCCCTAAATCGGCGGCGGCCTCTAATCCTTCAATGGGCAATCCTGTCGCATAGTCGCCGGGATACCCGCCCGATGACATGACCACGCAGGCTGAAACCCCTGGTTTCCAGGCAATGGGACCGACTTCTTTGAGTTTCTGTTCGGCACAGGCCATGAGGAGGATTTCCAGGGGCGTATCCAACAAGGGCAAAATGGCTTGGGTTTCAGGGTCGCCAAATCGACAGTTGAATTCAATCACCTGGGGGTCGCCTGCGGGGGTAATCATCAGTCCAGCGTACAAAATACCGCGATAGTCAATGTGACGGCGCTGTAATTCTTGCAGCACAGGGTTTAAAACTTCGGTTTGGATGCGTTGCATTAAGGCATCGGTCACGAGGGGGAGCGGCGCATAGACACCCATACCGCCTGTATTGGGTCCAGTGTCGCCTTCGCCAATGCGTTTGTGGTCTTGGGCCGGAATCAGCGGACGCAGGGTTAACCCGTCGGTGAGGGCGAGGACGGAGACTTCCTGGCCCACCAAACAATCCTCAATGAGAACCCGCTGCCCCGCTGCTCCAAATTTGCCGGCAAATGCCGCTTCGATGGCGGCGATCGCCTCTACTTCCGTCGCAGCAACGGTGACCCCTTTGCCAGCGGCCAATCCATCTGCTTTGATCACGATGGGAGTGCCTTGTGCGCGGACATAGGCCACAGCAGAAGCAGCGTCCGTAAAGCTTTGTGCTTTGGCGGTGGGTACGTTGGCCGCTTCCATAATCTCTTTGGCCCAGGCTTTACTGGCTTCGAGTTGCGCTCCAGCTTGGGAGGGACCGAAGACGAGAATCCCCTGTTGGGTGAGGACATCGGTAATGCCTGCGGCCAGGGGAACTTCTGGACCAACGACCACCAGATTGACCCATTGCGCTTTGGCAAATTGAGCAATACCCTCAAAATCTTCGGCGGAGAGGGCAACATTTTTGCACTTGGCTTGGGTTGCGGTTCCGCCATTACCGGGAATACAGAAAACCCGATCTACAGTGGGCGATTGCGCGAGTTTCCAAGCCAGGGCATGTTCTCGCCCGCCATTGCCAACCACGATGATCCGCACAGTTGTCCTCGCTTTAGGGTGTCAGTTGCATTTTCAACGGTACACCGCAATGCGGTCAAACAATATGGCGAAGATCGTTCCAACACTCTTGCAATAAAACAGGAGGGACCGACCGGAGCGGCAACTTGACTTGATCGCTCAGATCGTAAACTTCGCGAATGCCGCGATCGCTGGGTTTATAAAAGTACAGTCCATATAGTTGGACCGGGATATTTTCTTCGGGTAAAGAGTTGCCGCTAAAGTCAATGACAGCTTCAATCCCGATACTAGAGAAGGTTTTATGGTAGGTGCCGAAATAGCCGCCATCGCCTGTTGGGCCACGATTATAGCCCCGTTTTGTGGCTCGGCCTCGCAGGTGGAACGCTTCTAGGGTGTGATTTTGGAAGTCGTTGAGATCGGTGGCTTGCGGATCGACGGGGAGATTATACAGTCCGGTCCAGAACTGCTCAAAGGGCGGCACCACTTCATAGTCGCTGAGGTGGGCATTCCACGCTTGGGCATCGGTTTCGGAAACCAGGCAGGTGTGGGCGAGCCGCAAAACCGCATCTGGGTTAAGGGTTACTTCTCGGTCATCTAGGGTGGTGAGGGTACCATCGCCGAGGGGACGGACGGCATAGCCCATGGCATCCTCTTCAAATACAACCCAGACCAGAGATTGGGTGTAGAGTCCCAAGATGGGATGTTGATTCAAAAGAGACTCCCAATCGCTGTAACGCCATGATCGCTGTACCGTCATGGCTTCGTACAGTCTGGTCTTCTGGATTTGCAGGACTTGCTTGAGTTCTTTTTTGGTGTGACTGAAGGCGGCTTTCGCAACGTCAACCAGCGCGGGATCGTCCTGTTGGTTGGCGTTGGGCAATGTCTTGATGACTTTACTCTCAGAATTTTTAAGAATTGGATTGAGCCGCTGATCGAGCGTCAGGGTAAATTGGCGATTGCCGTAGTCTAAGG
>JBAVRC010000801.1:0-2135 GCA_049694615.1 Thermosynechococcaceae cyanobacterium
CTTCAGTACCGGTCTCTGTTCTAGATGATTCCGCCAGAGCGATGAAGCGGCTTTCCATCGGCATCAAAACAGGAGAGTGCAGTACCCAGAAATCCCTGGACTAAGCCTCTTTTAATGTCTGGATAAACGTCAAAGACCGTCATCCATACCGAAAAGAAGCCATAACCGTGAGCAACTTCCAATACCAGATTTTTGGCATCATCTGTTTGTTTTAAACTTTCAAAATTTTTTCTACACTTTTCTGCCACTGCCCAGATTTCTTCTCGTTGTTGCCAGCGCTTATCTCTAGGAGCTGGATTATCCCAGCCAGAGGCTTGGTGGCGTTGCAATCCGACCAAGTTCAGCAGCGCTTTCGCTTTTTCTTTCTGCTCTTTGTTTGTGTTGGTTGCTAACCGAACAAAGCCACCTTTGGCATACTCAAATGCGAGGAACGTATTATCTCGATCAGGCCAAAGAAAGTCTTCAACATCAACGGGGGTATCCCCTTTCACTGAGTTACAGTTGGTGCAACCCAATAAGAAATTAGTCCACTCTGTTTCTAAGCCTGGATTCAGCGCTTTAGGCACCACATGCTCAACGGCTAAACTCGTCGGCAGTCGGCGTTCGCAATAGCTGCAATAGAGTCCCAGTCGTGCTTCCAGATCCCCGATCGCATCGCCATATTTTGCATAGGTTCGAGGAGCCAGTCCGCGCTCGACAGGTCTCATTTAACCTGCTCCCTTGCTTTTGCCATTGCCTCCAACTTAAGGAGCGCACTTAACCCTGGATTGACAGAGAAGGGTTCCGCTGCCTTTCGATAGTCAGCTTCTGCAACTTCCAATTGTTCAGACTCCTGCTCATCTGGATTTTGGAGTAGTTCAAAATATCGTTCTGTGGCTTTGGCGAGTTCGCGGGCTTTGAGACTTTGTTGAGGCACATCGACCTGTTGAATTTCTTCTGCAATGTCCTCAATCGATTGATTTTCGTATTCTAGAACTTGAGCATTCTCAATATCAAGACTTCTTAATTCTCCTTGGCTGATGGATTGAATGATGAAGGGAGAGTGGGTGGTACAAACAAACTGAATGGAGGGAAATGTTGTTTTGAGATCGTCTACGACTTGACGTTGCCATTTGGGGTGAAGGTGTACATCTACTTCATCAATCAAGACTAGACCAGGTGTTTTTCTCAAAATTTCAGGTAGGAGTTCATTGATAAAATCTGATATTTCGGGCAAGAAGGAAGCATTTTGAGTCACCATTTTGATGGCAATATCAGCAATGAGCGCAACCATCATTTTTTGCCCTGCGCTGAGATTGCTAAAGGGAGTTGGAGCGCGATCAATGGAAACAACCATTTCAGCGCGATCAGGATCGAACCATAGATTATCTGCTCCAGGGATACAGCGTAAAATTGCAAATTTAACGACTTCATAACCGGGTCGCATTCGACCCTGGCGATTAAGAGCGGCAAGGGCTTCTTTTTGGAACCAGGTTTGTAGGTCAGCGATGCGGATCCTTTCTACAAAGCAGTCATAGAATGCCTCCCAACGGCGGGATGGCTGCTTGAGGCTCTGTTTGGCTCTTTTATCGCGTTCATTGGAGGGCAACCAAGCTCGTCCTGCCCCGTAATAAGCGATGATCGGGAACAGAACCTGTTCTCCTGTGCGATCTTGTTTGTAAAGTTCGGCAATAATACGTTGAGCCTCTTTGGCCTCTCCATTCGATGTTCGGGATCCGCTTTCTTTGAGCTGCCGGAGCCAGCAGACCGACTCCTGTCCGCCAATACTCCCGATCGCATGGACCTGAACAGGCTTACATTCAGTGAATTGTGTTCTATCTCCCGATTGTTCGGCACTTAACCGAATTTCATGTCTCAGAATATTGCGGCGGCTATTGGATAATAGGCTATCGGGCGGATTGACTAACCACACTCCGGCAGCAACTGCTAGGGCATCGAGCAGCGTGGTTTTCCCGGTACCGTTATCGCCCACCAGCAGGGTGAAGTGAGGATGCAGATCGAGGGTATAGTCTGAGAATTTTTTAAAGTTTCGGATCTCCAATCGATCAATTCTCATCGGGATTCCTCCCTATAGGTGAGTCTTTCGAGTCTTTTTTTGAGATATTTTCAGGATTTTCAGTTAGTTTATTATGAGG
>JBAVRC010000802.1:0-6658 GCA_049694615.1 Thermosynechococcaceae cyanobacterium
GCGAGTAGCGGTCCCGGTTATACAATTTACACTGATGACTTTACGGATACTGATGACACTTTATTAACGTCTAGACTTGCGCCAACAACTGGGAATTGGTTATCAGTAGGCGGCATAGCAAGTGCTAAGATATTAAACAATAGCTTAGCTCCTGCATCACCGTTCAGCGGTTCTCAGGGTGGATTTTCAGCAATCGGCGCAGGTAAAACAAACTATAGGATATCCGCTTTAATGACGATAGGTTCAAGCGGATATGCTGGATTTTTGTTTAGGGCAAAAAATGCGGCTGATGAGTTGTTTTACGTATATCTCAATAGATCCTCGAATGAACTCGTAGCGGCGTATCGTAATCCAAGTAACTCGGATAGCATCATAACTACGGTATCATACACGTATGCCGCCCCTATCACGATGGAAGTGAGAAATTTTATAAATTATTTTGACGTTAGGATTAATAACGAACCATTGATCGTTGTCACTGATGCCAGAGCTTTCAAAGGCAATCTAGCCGGACCTTTCCTAAATGCTGCATCAAGCGACACTAGAATCGATAATTTTAGTTTATTGGTGTTTGACTAAATACGTCATTGCCTGAATCTCGAATTGATAGGATTTATTCAATCTTTATAAAATCGTTATTTTCTGTCTTTATATAGCTTTTGTAGATTAGGCGTTCCCCTTTTTCAGTAACGATTTGACTTCCATTTTCTGTAACCAAGACTTTGTAGTAGGCCAACAGGAGGCTTCGTTCTGGAGTAGTTTCGATCAGGGACCAGGGCGGTGTTATTTCGCCTGTAGTTGTATTGCGTATTCCGAGGAAGATGGTGGCACCACCAATGTAGCTGGCCTCATTGCCCAGGGTTTTGGTCACGGTGTCGATCAGGTAAACCTTTTGCACATCCCCTTCGGTAATAAACCCGATCATGAAGGGTTCTGGATCTTGCTCGAACCAAGGGTCATCCCAACTCCATGCGATCGCTTTCGACGATTCCCGACCCCACATGAGGGCACCTTGCTCCAGTGCGATCGTGTCCCGCACATGGAAGTCTAGGGGTGTGAACTGACCGAGATTGATGGTGCGACGATTTTTGATTTCGGTTTCGCTTCCCGCTACAAATTTTTTAGACGACTCCAGCGCAGTTGGAACCGGTGCATAGCGGGGTACCGCAAAGACCGTGGCTGGGGGCTTAATTTCGTCGGTGTTGTCTGGGGCATTGACGATGACGGGTTCTGTTGAGGATTTGGGACGGATGGTGCGTTCGCTGTAGCGATAGCGTCCGGTAACGGCTTCATAGTCCCAGCGCCGGATGAACACTTCATCGGTCTCTAAGGAGTTCTCGCCGATGGCCATTTGGCTGTCGCTGGCGAGTTTGGTTTCCTTACTCATTTCCTGAATGGTGAGCTGGTTATAGGTGTATTGGGTTTCCTCGGTTTTTGAGGTTTGCATTCCGATGCTGACGCCTTCCCCTTCAATTTGTATTCTGGTGGTGGTTAAGTCATTGCTGAGGGCGGTACTGGGTCCATTGAAGGTGAGGACTCTGGTGACTTCGTAGTTACTGCTGCTGTTGGGGATGCCGCCGATGTCAATTCCTGTGGTGGTGACGGTTCCGGTGCGGGTGAATGTGGTGCTGTTGTCGGTGTATGTCGTGCTTACCGTTTCGGTGATGGTGACTGCGCCGATGGTTTTTGAAACACTTATGTTGGCGGGATTGGTTCGACCTTTCATCCATTGAGCGGTCCCGCCCACGATGACGAGACCGGGGGGTTTCTCCATTGCAATGTTGAGGCTGCCATACTCGGCGAGTTCTGTGGCGATCGCGTCCAGGTCTGCGGACGTCGGTTTTAACTCGACCCGTTTGATTTTCAAGTTCTCATTGCGATCGCACCATAGATGCCAGCGGCCCTGACCGTAGAGGATTTGGCCGATGAAGTTGGCAAACTGTCCGCCGTTGTAGGTTATCAGAGTTCCGACTAATTCGCTTAAGCTTATGCCGCTGCCCAGTGTTGGCATATCGCCCCATTCCAGCCAGCCGTTGATATAGGTTTTGAGGTTAACGGGTCCGTCCCATGTTCTGGGGGATTGGCTCAGGGGTTCGTAGAGGTTGTTGAGGTAGAGTTGACAGCCTAGGGTTAGGGTGAGCGATGGACTGGTGCTGGGGATGTCTAGTCCTCGGTTGCCGTTGTCGTAGGATTTGCGAATGATCCGTAGGGTGTCTATCAACACCTCATCCTCGGTGCTGTTGATGCTGTAGAACTCGATCTTATTGCCCTCGGCCCATCGGGTTGGGTATAACTCTGGGTCGATCTGTTCTCCCAAAAGCTGAAGTTTACAGCTTTTGTAACAAATGCCTTGGTCCAAACTCGAAAACGGGATGGCGATCGCCCCAATCACTTGGTCTGTTATGTCGTCGGCATCTGGGCTGTACAGAACGCATTTTAGTTTTTTGCTAGTCAGATCGCGGGTCATAGGTTGGGCACTTTGAGCGGGTCTTCATTGGGTATGACGTGATAGTGATTTTCTTGCACGGTTGGGTTATTGGCTAGACCGCTGATGTTGCGGTTGGTGTTTTCCTGGGCCGTGGCGAACCGGTTGAGGGCAGCGGTGAGTTCGCCCATCTGGTTGTTTTGTAGGATGGCTTTGATTTCTTGGGCTGCGTTTTTGTCTAGACCCCGCTGGATCTGGGCAAACTCGAAGCGTTTGGCGGCGAGTTCCACTTCTAAGGCCAGTCGGTCTTGCTTTTCAATTAACCTGGCCTCGGCTTCAAATTGCCGCAATGCTGCCTTGGCTGCGATATCCTTTGCCCGTTCGCCTTGATTGAATTCGGCATCCGCTTGCTGTAACTGCTGCTTAAATTTCTGATCCTCTGCTGCGATCGCCTGTCTAAATTGCAATTCTTCCTTGCGCTGGGCCTGGTTGAAGGCTTCCTTTTCTTTGCGGATCTGTTCCTCGAAGACTAGTTGTGCCTTGCGGTCGGCTTCGGCCTGTTGTTTTTTCTGCTCGTCTGAGATAGCGGCGATCGCTTCTCGGGTGCCTTTGATGCCTTGCTCGGTTTGCAGGTTGCCGCCGGATAGCTTCTGGGCCAGGGCGAGGATTTGGTCTGGGGTAAATGTTTGATTGGCCAGATTGAGATTACCGACGCCCCTTTGAATGCGATCGCTGGTGGCGTTCTCTGCGGCAAACTCGGCTCTGAGCCGTTCTCGCTCTTGCCCGCTGCTTCTGGCCAGTTGTCCGGCTTGTTTGGCCCTTTCCTCTGCTTCAAGGAAGGCATCGCGATTGCTACGCTGACGCGATCGCTGGTCATCGTTGAACTGTGCGGTGCGGTTGGCGATTGTTTCTTCAAAGTCGGCTTTGGCTCGTTGTTGCTGACTTTGGAAGGATTGCGATCGCGTTAATCGCTGGGTCTCGAATTCAGTTGTTTTACGCGCTAGTTCTGACTCGAAAGCGGATCGAATTTTATAGCGTTCTTCTTCAATTCTTATTGTGCCTTGTAGTTCTAGTTTTTGGCGCTCAATGCTGTAGTTTGTTTTGAGTGTTTCTTTATCTTGTTCTAACCCTGTAATCTCAGCATAAAGTTCCTTGGCGATTTCAATAGCTGTGGCTTGGTCATAGACGGGTATGGCGTCTGGGTCTTTTTTGGCTGTAGCTTTGTCTGTACTTGCTGGGGTATCTGCTTTGTAGATATTGATGGCTTGGACCTGTCGTTGCTTCAGGTACGCATCAATCTTTGTTCTCACGGTCTGCTCTAAGGTTTGGTTATCTAATTCTGCTTTACGCCATAGCGGTAATTCACTGTTGCCAAATTTTTCCTCCCACCAATTTCTTACGTTTTTAATTGCAGCCCCTGCCCCATCATCGTTTTTTGAGATTGGTTTTTTTTGTAATTCTCTAAGTCTGCCTTCTAGTTCCTTAAACACTTGGTCTTGTAGCTGATCTATTCTTTTCTGAGCTTCTGCGTTCGCTGGCTCCTGATTCTGTATTTGGTTTAGTAAATTTTGCAACTCAGTAATGCGTTGGCTGTTGTAGCTTGACGGATCTAGCGGTTCGCCCGATATGCTGGCCATATTGATACCTGGTAGGTTGTATGCCTCGTAAATCGCCTAATTATGCACCTTCTGATTCTGTCATTCGGCAACCGGATGAGGGTAAGTTAGTCCCTTTGATTGATGCTTTTATTTCAACTTATAGGGCTGAACTACATCCGTCTGATGATATTGACCAATACATGCGGATGGTGACGACTTGTCCTCCCCTTAAGACGGCGGTTAAGGTGGCGATCCTGATTGCGCTTACCTTTCTGGGTGAATATACCCATGAGGAACCTGCGATCGCCAGCTTTGTGAATGCTGTGTTTGCTGGGATGCGGGGTTCTTTGAAGGGGTCTGTTGCTGACCTGCTGAGTTGTATTTATGTGGGGTATGCCGCGTCTGAAATTTCTATGAAATCCATGGCTGACCGATGGGTATTGGATGGGATTGATATTTTGCCGCCGAACTTATGGCGTTTCCGGGGCACATTGGGCCAGATCGATGACCTTTACTATGTGGGCCAAATCGAGATTATTGAGATTCCCTATGATCGTGTGTTGCACCTGGTCAATAACCCTGAATTTTCCTTTGGACAACCCTATGGCATCTCAGATTTTCGCTCGGCTCGTGCGGCCTATGAAGCGTGGTTGCTGGTGATGGCTGAATTTTTGGTCGCTTGTCATCGGGATGCGACGCCGTTGCTGGTGGGTTATGCCGATCAGACGGCTCCAGCGGTACCGATGTTTGACACACTGGGTCAACCTGTCTTGAACCCGGATGCGACGCAGAAGGTGGTGACCCCTTCTCAGGAGCTGGCTCAATCTTTGGGAAAGGTGGATAACAAGACGAGCCTTATTACTTCGACTCGGAATAAGATTGATGCGATCGCCCGGTCGGATGGCCATCAAGTTCTTTTCGACGGGCTGAGGTATCTGCATAAGCTGATGTATCTGTCGGTCTTTATGCCAGAGACAGCCCTTGAGGTGGTGGGGACCAGTGGGGATAGTAATTTGGCCAAGTCTCAGCAGCAACTGATGTTGGTCAATTACAAGAGCCTGATGGAACGGGTAAAGGATTTGCTGATTGATCGCCTTCTGAAGCCTTTGATCATCTATAACTTTGGGGTACAGACTGACTATGGCATGTTCGATACGCCTGTGCAGGATGAGGGCGATCGCCTTGCTTTAGCTCAGATTTTGATGGATGCAGTAGAGACGGGTTTTTTCAAACGGGATGATTTGTCAGTGATTAACCGAGTCTCTTCTCTGTTGGGTTTACCTCATGTTGAGGCTGACCCTACAATGCTTCGATAAAAATACGGCTGTTTCTACGATCATGGTGTTTTTTTCGTCTTATGCGATCGCAATTGTGGGTAGATTGAATCTATCTGGTATTTAACGCCATTTTGATGACAGCTTATGGCGCAAGTGTTCAATTATGATTTTGCAGCGTTGGTCCTAGTTGATGCGCTGCATCTGGGGGATGCGAAAGCTGCGGCGCTGCATGAGATATCTGTTCGGACGATCAAACGCTATCGGCTGCGGATGAAGACTGACGCTAAACTGGCGCAAGCTGTCACCAAATTGCGTCAACAAATCTTTGTCCCGGCTAAGCCTAAAATTTCTGGGGCGATTGATGCGGCGATCGCCTTTTTGGAAGATGCGCCGAAGCATTTGGATGCTGGCAACATTGAGCATGTGATGGTGGTTGCCCAAACGTTCAAGACCCTATCCGAGATTCGTTTAGCGGAACGCATGATTGCGGGTCGCTTAAAGGGTGCGGGTGAGTTGGTTGAGGATGATCCAGCCCTGGTTGATGGCGACACCATCGATGTGGAGTCCTATAATGCTTGACTCCCTCAAATATGTAGAAAATTTAGAGCGTAGGCTTGAGAAATATCTACCCCCAGAACAACCGCGATTAAGAGCAAAGCCGTTGCCTCCGGTGCCCTGGCCCAAATTTGCCCCCAGAACGCGAATCCGTTCGGGTAAGCAGATGATCCGCTTTATTCCCTACCGCTATCAGTCCCTGATCATCGACCTGTTCAACCGACATCGCGGCATTCTGGTGGTCAAGACGCGACAGTTGGGTGTGACTGAGTGTTTTGCCAATCGCTTTTTGCAACGGGCCTATGAGAATCCAGCCTATGCAGCAGTTGTGTTCAGCCGTCATCAGGAAGATTCCAGTAATGTGCAACGCCGTTTTTCCCTCATGGCGGGTTCTGCGAATATTCCGCTCCCCATCAATGGCGCAACCCGTTGCCAGTTGACCAATGGTGCCCAAGCTTTTTTCCGACCCAGTACGGATGATGCGGGGCGATCGCTTGAAAGTATCCATGATGCCCTGTTCGATGAGGCGGGCTTTGTGGCGAATATGGCGAAGCTCTATGGCGCTGCCAGTCCGAGTCAAAATGTTCTGGGGGAGGATGCTCGGACAGCGGTTGTGAGCACGCCCAATGGACTGGGTGGCTTTTTCTGGCAGTTGCTCTGTGACAATAACCCCCCGAACATGGATGTGCTGGCCATCTGCGAGGGGGTGCGTGAGGGCAAACTCTTCAGCAATGATTTGCCGGGATTTTACTGGTTCTGCGATCGCTCTGGTTGGGTGAAGGTGTTTCTGCATTGGTTAGCCC
>JBAVRC010000803.1:0-9032 GCA_049694615.1 Thermosynechococcaceae cyanobacterium
GTATTGCGCCTGCTTCATTGAAACGGACGAAGGTTATGGAAACATAAAGCAATGACTAAAATTCGAGACGTGTGTCTTAGGTCTTTAAGGTCAGACAAATAAATTCACTGCATCGGAATGACCGCTCTTAACGGGTTCGATGCAGTGAAGGGTGGGAGCGATAGAATCAGCGAGCCATCGCAACAACGATGGGGTTGCCAATTCCGTTTAGGCTTTAGGATTCCCTTTGCAAGCGAAGGACTTGCTTCGGCTATCCTGAAAGCGCATTAACCTACAAACGCTAGAGCGCTAATGGGGGAAGGGATTTACCCCCCTATTCCTGGAGCGGAACTGCATTGACATCAACGGTTGTTGCATCGGCTACGGTGGATGGCGATGTACTCGATACCGGTTGTCGTTTTCGCAACTGTTCAACGACCATCTGCGACACCTCAGCAAAGAGCAACGTCACCAAGGCAATGTCATCAATTTCGCCAACGATCGGAAAAACATCCGGCAAAAAATCTACTGGACTCAAGAGGTATACCAACGTTCCGAGAATAATCCACCAACGATATTGGGGATTGCGTAGAATATTGCGATACCAGTTGTACAGAGATTGAATTGGGAATTTCATCGGTTAATCTCCAAGATGCTTTAATCTTGACAGAAATTGCTCGGTTTGTCGGGTGCGGATCTCCTCCCGGTGTTGTTCTGACGGCAAAGTATATTAAGCTGGGCAAGATGCATTAGACTTCTGGTGGCGACTGGGTGTAATTTCCCTACCTCCAAGGGCCTAGTCCTCGTGGTTGTTCATTGAGTCTTAAGGAAACACTGTGAACTTCGTTGACTTTATCCAGAAAGGCGGGTTAGCCATTTGGCCCCTTTTATTCCTTTCAATCCTTTCCATCGGCACCATCTTCGAGCGCCTTTGGTTTTGGAGTACGATTCTCCGCAGCGAACGCAAAACGGTTGATCAAATCCTGGATGCTGCGCGCCGCGATTGGGATGAAGCCACCCATCTGGCTCGCCAAGCGGGCGGTCAGCCGATGGGACGGTTTTTGTATACACCGCTACGTTTGGCAAACAAGGAACCGGAGATTTTTCGGCTGGCTCTGGAAGCCTCGGCAGATGAGGAACTCAATTCCATGCGGCGTGGCCACAAGGTGCTAGAAGCGGTGATTGCCCTGGCCCCGTTACTGGGTCTGTTGGGAACGGTTTTGGGGTTGATTCATGCCTTGCGCGATATTCGACTGGGAGACATCGGGTCATCGTCTTTGAATTCCGTGCCGCAGGGTATTTCTGAAGCCCTGATTAGTACGGCCACGGGATTGATTGTGGCGGTGGTTTCCCTGGCGTTTTACCGTTTGTTTCAAGGGTTGTTGTTTCATCAGGCTCGGATTTTCCGCCGCACGGGCAATGAACTAGAACTCACCTACCGCCAATTTTGGCTGCGATCGCAACAATCATCTGCTACGACCCCCATGCAAGCCCATTACGATACACCCCGCAATTTACCGGGTTATTAGCGGTTTATTAGACTGATCTCGATCCAGCCATCCCAAATCAGCTATGAAAGTTTTTCTAGAGCCTGACGATTTAGATGTGCGAATTGAATTAATTCCGCTCATTGATGTCATTTTTTGTATTTTGGTGTTTTTTATTCTGGGGGCAGTGAGTTTTGCCCGTACAGAAGGTTTAAATGTGGATCTGCCCCAGGCTGATTCGGCACAAACCCAATTGGGCGAAACGCTACCGGTTGAGGTGGATGCTTTAGGTCAAATTAAGATTGAAAATACAACGGTCACAGAAGATCAACTCAAGCAACTGTTAGCGGCCTATGTCCGGCAAAAACCCCAAGGGATTGTGGTGTTGCAAGCGGATAAGCTCGTGAGCTATGGACAAGTGGCCCGGTTAATCGATACGTTACAACAGGTTGGGGGGACGCGCGTTGCCCTTGGGGCAACGATACAAAGTCCCATTCCGCAGTCGGGTAATAACAATTTCGGCGGAACGGTGCCAACGGTACCGATCCAACCACAACCCAATTTGGGGCAGCCCTTAGCCCCTGAACTAGCGCCCGGTGTGCCGTTACCTGCACCCGGTGCAGTAGACGGAGTGCCCTTGGACGGAGCGCCCCAAACAACGCCGCCGCAATCCAATCCGACCCTTCCGCCTGGTGTGGCTCCTACATCTCCAGATGCTGCCGGAAACCCCCAGTAACCATCGCCTTATAAGACAAATGTTAGGGTGCCAGAATCCTCAGCAATTGCTGAGTGCGCGCCGTAATCATGGGCCAGTTCTGTTGCGCGATCGCCTCTGATGGAAACAGATCTCCGGCCAACCCCACAGCGATCGCCCCAGCCTGAATGAACGCTAAGGCATTATTGCAATTAACCCCCCCGGTGGGGATCAGGGGAATCTGTCCCAACGGGCCTTGCAAACTGCGGATGTAGGAGCTGCCGCCGAGGGCGGAAACCGGATACACCTTAACCCCGGTCGCCCCTGCGGTCCATGCGGCCATGATTTCTGTGGGGGTGAGTGCCCCTGGATGAATTGGCAAGCCGCGATCGCAGGCGTAGCGAATCAGGGCTGCATCCACATGGGGCATGAAGCCGAATTGCACACCAGCGGTGATCGCCTCCTGAATGTCGCGCTGATTGAGTAAGGTGCCGCAGCCAATGGTGCAGTGGGGCAGGTCGGCCCGCAGCCGCTCGACCAGTTCGGCAGGGCGATGACTGTTCCAGGTGATTTCCAGGAGACAACCGCCCCCCTGAGCCACTGCTTTCGCCATTGCCAGCCCCTGAGCCACGGACTCAGTCCGAATTACGGCGATCGCTCGATGGGTCTTGAGCAGGGCGAGCCACTCTGGGTTAGTGAGCGATCGCGCCATGTTCAGCCCTATACCGAGACCCCAGAACGCTAGTGATGATGGGCATGCCCGTGATGGTGATGGCCATGGGCGTCTGCATGAGGGACATGGCTAGACGATAAGCTGAGGGATTCAGCGACCAGGGCCTCAATTTGGGGCATAGCCCAACGGGCCGCCATCGCCAAAAAGTCGGGATGGTCGTTGACACAATCCATCTGGACAAACTTGACTTGGTTATGTTTGCGTTCTAAGCCATGAATAATGTGATGCACATCCAGCAGGGTTTCATGGTTTTCGGTGGCAAACCCAATGGGGGCAAAAACAATGGCCTTTGCGCCTAACTCGATGAGGTTGCGAGCCGCCAGGTCCGCCGCCGGTTGCGTCCAATCGATCAGGGGGGTGTCGTGGTTGAGCCAGCCCACCGATATTAAGGGGAAGCGGTGCATGAGCGGTTCCCGTGTTTTCTCGTAAAGGGCCTGACTTTCGGCAATCCCTGAGACAAACCCTTTGGCCTTATGGGGACAGCCATGATTCATCAGCACAATCCCAATTTGGGAGGGTAAATACTGGGTGAGGGTCTCTTGAATGACGGCTTCGACCCGTTGGACCAGCAGTTGAATATAATCGGGCTGATCGAAAAAGGAGGGAATATAGCGCAAATGCTTGACCCAAGGGTCGGCAGGGTCGCTTAGGGTTTCCAGGGCACGGTTGACCTGCTCCACCGCAATACCGCTGGTAAAAATCGAATCGACCACCAGTAAGGGATAAATCAACAGTCGCGTAAATCCCTCGGCTTTGATGTCTGCCAAGACTTGGTTGGGGAGGAAGGGGGCACAGAAGTTAAAGGCTTTAAAAACCTGGACTCTGGGCGCGCCCGGAACGGTTTGACTTTCGCCCCATTGCTGTTGCAGGTGGGCTTCAATGCCAGCCCGTTGCGCTTCAAAAATGGCATTGTGGGGGGACACAAAATTATTGTGGGTGTGGCCCCACTCGTGTAAGTCGAAGACCGCCAACAGCTTGGCCAAGGGCGGATAAAGCCAGGTGGGCACGGGGGCAAATTTAGCGGTCAGCAGATTCAGCGCTTGCTCGTTATAGTTGGCAAAGTCTTCATAGCGCTCGACCTCGCCGTATCCCATCAGTAATACGGCAACTCGGTCGTCTGCGATCGCAGTGGCGTTAACGTCTTGCATCTTCTCTGGCGCAATAACCACAGAAACTCCTTTCGGTTGAGCGTTATGAATGGTCCTCCACAGCCTAACATCCCCACCGGGGGGATGGGGAGCTAGGCTTTAACATCAACGCTGAGAAAAATAGGCATAGGTAATCCGCGAGATGGTTTGAATGTAATCGCGTCCGCGCGGATCGTCATAGGGGCGTCTGGCCATAACTGAGACAATGTATTGCCGCCCATTGGGCATAAAGACAATGCCTGCATCCCCAATAGCAAACCCAATATCCCCTGTTTTATGGGCAATTTGGGCACCGGGACCAATGCCAGGGACCAGTAAACTACGGGTATGGCAGGTTTTGAGAATGGCGATCGCCTTGGCACGGCTGCTGTCCGATAACAAATTGCCTTTCGCTAACTTGGTCAAAATTAGGGCGTGATCTTGGGCGCTGACCATATTGGTCCCTGATAGATCTGGGAGCCAATTGCGAATGACCGTATCCTGAAGCCCCCAACTGCGAAAGCGCTTATTGAGGACCCATGGGCCGCCCAATCGTTTGATGATCATATTAGTGGCAGTATTGTCACTGGTCTCGATCATCTTACCGACGGTGTACAGTGCCGAGTAGGAGGACCAAGCGGGCAAGTCTTGCATATAGCCGGATCCTGATGCAATCAATTCGGGCCGCATCACCAGTTTTTCGCTGAGGCTGACTTTGCCGGCATCCAGATCCTGAAAGAAGGCGATCAAAATCGGAAGTTTGATGGTACTCGCGGCTGGAAACGCTTTACCGCCGCCCACATCGGCATAGTCCCCTGTGGCTAAGTCCACCACAAATACACTGGGACTGACTACGGGATAGCTGGCATGGACGGCTGCAAGTCGTTGTTGCAACCATTGCAGTTCCTTTCCGGCACGCAAAACCCCGCCAAAGGTGCCGCTTTGAATAAATTCCGGGGGAACATTGGGCACTGCGATCGCCACTTCGCTTTTGCCCGATAGGCGATCGCCCCGATTGGGTTCCGGTAGGGCTACAGACCAACTGCGACGGGAGGCGGCTTGAATTTTAATCCGGCTGGGATCGACCCCATATTCTGGATCCAGTTCCACCACCAGCCGGGTCATGGATGGACTGAACTGACCCACCCGGAGGGCACTATATTTGCCATCCAAGGGCTTGGTTACTTTAGGATGGCCCAGCCGAACACCGGGCAGGTCCACGATTAAACGCGTGGGATTGCTGATGACCTTGGCAATGGGACGGACTTCATCATCGGCGACAAAACTGAGGCGATCGCCTTGGGTATCGAATTTCCATGTGGTGAGGGTGTTTGCTTTGGCCGATACTGCCGTCAGGAGTAGGCTCAAAATAGAGACTGAAAGGATTCTCAACGTCATGAAAACGTCCCCGCAAGCAAATGGGTCATGAACAGGTAATGAACACATTCATAGGCCCGTTCAACTTCTTTAACACTTTAGTCGCAACGGGGACGATCGTCGATCTGTTTGGGTCAAGTATTGAGAATTGATTTGGACTGGCTCGCTCAAGTCATTGACACTGCATCAACGGGTACCAACTTAATGCGGGACAGCAATACCGATCAGTCTTCACCCCCCAGCCCTCTCCCCAAGGGGAGAGGGCTGGGGGCCGAGTGCAAGGATGATGCAGGCGTAACTGAGCAGTATTGGGATCGATCCTATCTGGGTTGTCCTGGATACCCTAACGCCCCAATCCTTACTCTGCAACGGCCCCCAGGCTGATCAACATGGCTTTTTGTGCTTCGGGAATCCCTTTCACACCACCAATTTTCATTCCGGCATAAAGCTCGGGCAAGCTGAGAATCCGGGTGCATTGCCCCGTTTCTAGATCCCACACTTGCAGCGTACCGTTATCGCCGCCACTCACCAGGGTTTGGCCATCTGGACTAAACGCCACCGAATGCACCAAGGCATTGGCCTGAAAAATAGCGCGACAGGTCCAAGACGCAACATCCCAGATGCGAATGGTTTGGTCATAGCTCCCGGTCGCAAAGGTTTGACCGTCGGGCGAAAACGCAATCCCCATCACAACGTTATGGTGCTCCGTCAACGTGCGATCGCATGTCCCCGTTTCCAGAGACCAGATTTTCACCGTTGCATCCGAACTGGAGGTAGCCACAAACGGTTGTTCCGGGTGAAAGGCAATGGTGGTCAAGGCATTGCCATGACCGCTCAAGACGTGCAAACACTCGCCGGATTTAACATCCCAGATCCGCAACTGTTGATCGAAACTACCGCTGGCCAGAAGGCGATCGCCGGGGGAAAAAGCCACACACCAGACAATGGCTTCATGGCCCCGCAGGATTTTATTCACTTGTCGGGTCTTGAGGTCGTAGAGTTGCACTTGTTTATCGTCGCCCCCACTGGCGAGCAGCGTACCATCATGGCTCCAGCGCAGTGAAATGACCTTGCCGATGTGGGCGGGAATCGTCATTAAACAGGTTTGGGTGGCGATATCCCAGACTTTTAGCGTGGATTGGGTGTGTAAATTGCCACTCGCGAGTTGTGTTCCATCAGGACTAAGGGCGATCGCATGGACTTCCACCGGATGCTTGAAGGTTTTGAGGCACTGACCGTCTGCCACACGCCACAGCCTGACGATGCCGTCAATGCTACTGCTGGCAACCATTACAGCTGGATCCGCCGCTGTCAAACCACCGCCTGGAGCAAATGCAACAGACCAAATCGTGTTCTTATACCCCGACCAGGATTTGACGCAGACTTTACTGGCCAGATCCCAATGCTTAATCAACCGATCCATACTCCCACTGGCAACGATCTGAGAATCGGCTGAATAGGCAACGCTCATCACCATACTGTTATGGCCTCGGAAGCAAGCCATGCATTGCCGATCCGAGAGACTCCAGATCCTTACGGTCTGATCCATGCTGGCACTGGCGATGGTTTGGCCGTCAGGGGCAAAGGCAAGAGACCAAATTTGCAGGGTATGGCCTTCAAAATCATGGAGACAAACACCAGACTGGAGATCCCACAGCTTGACGACGTAATCGTTGCCGCCACTGACCATGTACTGCCCATCAGGGGAGACATCCACTCGCCAAACGGTCTGCGTATGGCCCGCATAAACTCTGATGCACTCACCATTCGCGAGATCCCATAACCGCACAGCGCCATCTTCACTGCCACTTACTACATAGCGCGAATCGGGCGTAAAGACCACCGATCGCACGGATGACGGGGTGTTCAAGGTTTGTAGACATTGCCCCGTCCGGCGATCCCAGCGTTTAATTGTACCGTCTTCACAGCTACTGACAAACTGCTCACCATCCCTGGAAAAATCAACCGACCAAATGATGGTCGGATGGGCCTTGACGGTATAGAAGCAGTCCTGGGTTCTGGCGTCCCAAAGCTTGATGAGGCCATCAATACTGGCACTCACGAGGCAGCGACTATCGGGAGAGATATCCAGGGCAAAGATAAAATTAGGATGGGCACTCAATGTGATTTGACGGGTTTCGGGTGTAGAGAACCAGCAATGCAGCGAACCGGCTGAATCGCCCGCCACCCAATAGCTACCATCAGAGCTGAAGGCCAACATCGTGATCCAGCCAAAAATCTGGGAAAAGCGCGATTTTGAAAGATCCGACGCAGTAAAGTTGACGTCGTGCAAGGTTAATCCCTGGAGATCCGCTTGCCAAACCGTGAGTTGAGAAAAGTCGTAGCCGGATAAATCCACTGCCAATTGTCGCAGCAGATTGATGATATTTCCGGCCCCATATCCCCGCGATCGCAGTGGGTTCTGCTGCATGGCCTGTAAGATGTGGCCTAAGTGCTGCGCGAGGGGCTCAACCGTCCCAAACCGAGCCATCAGTTGATCGAGAACGGGCTGTAAAATGAGCCGGATCTGCATTTCCCGGACATAATCTTTGCCTTCGGCTTGAATAAGGGCATAGCGCTGAAACAAACAGCTTTCGCCCACTGCATCGCCCACTTGCCAATGGCAAAGCTGGGTGCCCATTTGGTCAATCAAGCTACTGGTGACGTATTCCATCACCACGGGTTGTTGGGTAAATCGCGCGTCCACTTTTTCAATCAGCGATCGCCCGCGTAGAGCAGCTAGGACTTGGAGGAGTTCAGGCGGCGGCAGCGGATGCAGCAGATCTGCCGATAATTCCAGTAAGGCGACGGGTTCGCGCTTGATGGCGAGCCACATCATTACTTCCTGTTCTGGTGAACTCAGGCGCTGAAATTGTTGATCCAAGAGCGCCCGAATGTCATCGAAGATGTAGGAGGATTTCCCTAGAAACAGCAACAATTGATTGAGATCTCCGCCAAAAACCTCACTGACAAAGGAGGCCATAATCTTGAGGGCCAGGGGATTGCCAGCATACCGATCAATAATGGCTTGCCACTCTGGAGAGGTTCCGGTAAATTGGCCAATGCTATTGAGGAGTGCCTGTCCTTCTGGGTACGACAACCCGCTGACGGTGAAGCACCGCAGCGGTAACTCGGGTCCAAATTTGGCGGCTAAGTCTTGGGGGCGCTCGCGGCTGGTCACGATCAAACAACTCAGGTGTGGCGTTTCACCCACTTGGCGAAACAGTTGACCGTAGTCTTCGTAGCCGGGACGATAACGACCATAGCGATCGCCCGCCTGCAAGATGGCTTCAGCATTATCCAAGATCAGCAGACAGCGATGATTCCGCAAATACTGAAGGAGTTGAGACATCGCCCCATCGACGGTCGGGGGAATCTCAACATCTGGTTGTTGGGCAATAAACCCGATTAAATTGGCCAGCAATTCCAACAGCGGCGGCGCATTGCGCAGACTGCGCCAAATGACATATTCAAAGTCCGATTGAATCTGTTGCCCCACTTTGATCGCAAGGGCTGTTTTGCCGATGCCCCCCATCCCCAACAGAAAAATGAACCGACAACGGTCTGCGATCGCCCAGAGCATGAGGGTCTGTTGTTCCAGCGATCGTCCGAAAAAAACAGACACATCAATGGCC
>JBAVRC010000804.1:0-1591 GCA_049694615.1 Thermosynechococcaceae cyanobacterium
GGTCAATTGAGGGAATGAAAGGCTTCTTGACCGCCACATTCCGAAGAAACCCTGAGGTGGGTAGATGCATTTCTTCTTAGAATCAAAATAGTGCAGATCGTGAGGCTGTTGACACCGACACTATCGCAAGTGCTTATTCAAGGCGTTTGGGGCTAATGTGACGGTGGGTGGACAAAAATGGATTTTGGTATTTAAGCCCTTTGATCGAAGCAGTATTCTTCGCCATGTTCAGCAAAAGTCTTCACCAACAGTTTGGCCGCCGGTCCCTCCATCGAGGGGTCGAGTCCGGTGCAATCGCATTAGTCACTCAGGACATTCAGTATGGGCTACGGGGGAACTGAATGTCTCAAACAATCTCTAGCGCTAATTTTTCGACAAAACTCAAGCTGGCCCTCTTACAAAAGCTGTGGGTTCAACACAAGTTTCATGCTCCAGGCTCCCCAACTGGCTTCTCTCTGGTTGAAGTGCTGGTAGCGCTGATGGTAACTATGATTTTTGTCTCCGTTACCATGCAAATTTTTGTCTCGGCAGCCTTTTTCCGCGCCAGAGCCGATCAGTTCAACCAAGCCTATAACTGGATCCAAGAAGATTTTGAGACCGTTTTGTATAAAGCGAGTCAATACGAAGCTGCCGCGCTGCCCTATTCGACCAAGTGTTCAGCCACCAATCCGGCCAATGGGTTAGCCGCAGGGTTCTTAACCGATACTACCGCAGGATTGGGTGGGGCTTCTAGCACCGTCGGTACGCGATCATTTGGGGGTAAGTCTTTTACACTAACGCGAACGGGTAATTATGCTTCCTCTGCAAACCCCTATAAATTATTGGGGTTGACCTATACCGTTACACCCACTGATGGAGGACCTGCGGTTGCCGATATCCGCACCGAAGCCGTTATTTATGCGGGCTTTAAATGTCCAGAGTAAGGGGGAACGGACTTGTCATTGACTCATGAAGCGATCAGTTAATGCAAAACGGGTACTTTAGATTTAAGGTTGGGTATTGAAGGGCATGGGAAGGAAACGGCGATCGCACCAACAACGGCATGGCTGGCGGCAGTGGGGATTTACCCTCATTGAAATGATGGTGATTGTCATGGTCGTTGGGGTTCTCAGCGCCATTGCTGCGCCTAGTTTCGGTGCGCTGATGGACAACATTAAAGTATCGCAAACGGTCTCCGACTTGAGGCTGGCACTCCAAGATACACAACGGCAAGCCATTCGCGCGAATAAAACCTGCCAAGCGCAGTTTGTCACAAAGACTTCGCATTCGAAGACGGAGGATAGTGTGTCAGGCAATTGTTTGACATCCGGGAATCCCGATGTCCCCAAAAACCTTCAAGTGGCGAACAATATCCAGCCTGACGCATCCCTTTCTGGTGGAAGCACCACTGTGTCTGTCATTACGTTTAACCCCATTGGCAGTGCCGAATTTAGTGTTGCGACGACTGTACAGCCTCCCAACTTACCCTCCGACCCCAGCGGAAAACTGGTTGTCTTAATCCCCACTAAAACCCAAGTCAAAAAGAAATGCGTCGCTATTTCAAGTACGTTGGGACTGACCCGCATCGGAACCTATACAGGCGGTACTGAAC
>JBAVRC010000805.1:0-1560 GCA_049694615.1 Thermosynechococcaceae cyanobacterium
AGTTATTTCGACCTGCTATTTATACACATGAAAGTGCTTGGGTATCCTGTAAGCAGGCGACATAACTCTGCGTTAGAGCCGACGAACGCTCGTCGTTAGCCCGACGACGTCGTCCAGACGGCGTTCGCGGCTCAACTCCGATTTAGATGCACGCTTGAACTGTTTAATCTAACTCTTTGATACAATAAATATATGAGAAGTTACCGAAATATTTAGTATAATTATGATATGGAATAAAACCTTCGTATATGGATCTACCTTCTAATTTTAGTAAGCTTATCGAACAAATTAATAATGAACTAGATAACCTTGATCATGAATTATCCCAAACTATTGAGCTAGTTAGGCTAAGAATTCAGTTATTTCCAGGCAATATCATATTGATTCAGCTATTTGCCACTCTCAACAATTATGCTCTGTTCGCAGAAAATACTAGAAGACGAATTCAAGAAACTCTTCAATACCTAACCATTGATGAAATAACATTGGATCAAAATATTCAAGAAGCAGGTGAAGATTTCTCAGAACAATTAGGTAGAATTTTGGAAGCTAAAACAGTTGTAAGTAATATTAAAAACCGTTTGGAGAATTAGTTATGAATATCAATCCCATGAATGAAAATGAAACAGAATTAACTGAAATCCTTCAAGCTGCTCAAGATGGGGAAATAAAATTTAGAGAAATGAGTGATTATGCTACAGTTATGGCGGAAAAATGGCGAGTTAAATCTGATACATCAAAAAAAATATTCTCAAAAAATCTATAAAAATTTGACTTTTATAAGTAGGTTGGGATAAGCAAACCACCTTACGTCAAGCAATGCAAAATCGCTAAAACCCTTTACTGATAATCACTTCAGCTTACTTGATATACCTTCGTTTTTCTACCCAAACCTACTTAGCTGTTGTCTAACCCTTCATTGGAGCGGATAGCCGGAACATACGAGTGAGTGGCTTATTTTATTGGCCGCCGCTCAATTCAAGACTGTTATAGTCAGTCAAAATGCTAGACTGTAAAGTGTCCAGCGTATTTACAAACCAGTGGCAGAGATCTCTAAAGAGACTATTGAAAAAATATTGGAATTGATGGGAAGGCTATCAATCTTGATTGATACAACTTCATCCACAGAGCTATCTACATTTAATACCTATGGTGAAACTGAAGAAATGGTCTACGTTTTAGAGCAACTGCAAAACACTAAAGAGAGAGGAATTTCCTCTTATTCAAGGCTTTCTACTCTTCTATTAAAGGTGTCTGAAGTCCAGCCATCTGCACCTGTAGCCATGATAGAGATGTTAAACAAAGCAATCGAGCAAGCCCAAGCTACTGTTGATGCTGGAGAAGCAACTGTTAGAGAAGCAAGAAATGATTGGAGTATCTAATGACTATACCTGTTTTGCCTGATTCTAAAAAAATCCAGAAAACCGTGGTCAAATTGCAAGTGGTTTGCCAGCAATTTGATGCATTGAACCTTACGCTTGATGAATTAATCGCCCAAGTTGATGTAGAAATACAAAATAGTCCTTTGACTATTTATCATCTCAAGAAAAGTCGCGAAAC
>JBAVRC010000806.1:0-2268 GCA_049694615.1 Thermosynechococcaceae cyanobacterium
CCATTCATCAGGAGATAAATACTTATTCAACACACCTGGCCATACCTGGCAGACCACATGCGAGGGTTGCTCACAACCTACCGCTTTCATGATGGAGCGGTGCCAAAGCAACTCTCCTTCCCGCAAGAAATCTAAATCATTGAATAGCATCGCAGCTGTTGCAATTTTCATCATATATTTTTGGTCTCGCTTAAAGAAATCAGAGACGTCTTTTGAGCCTTTATACAAATTTCCGCCCGCAGCTCGTGTCTGTTCTTCCAAATCCTCAATCAAAAATGCCTCGGAATCTCGAATCTTTTTGTAAACCTTGATTCGCTCATCAGAAGTTTTCAAATAATCCTTCAGAAACTGCAATTCTTCCATCGAAGCATAACGGCCATCGGTATCAAACGTAAGTTGCGATAATTGAGTTAGCATAGAAAGTCCAAAAGATGAAGGTTAAGGGTTTGAAAATGCTCATTCTAAATCGTAGATAAAACCTGCGAAACCTCGCCCTTAGTGGTTTGGAGCTGGCTAATCATGGAACGAGTGATCAGTTTGCCTGCTTCAACCAATACCGTGCCATAGAGGGGGTGCAAAATATCCTGAGATGCTCGTTGTCCAATCAGCGATTCAATATCTTCTACTTCACTGACATACATCCCGGCAGGCAGATCGACAACAACGCCATCGCCGACAACACGCGCCTGACAGGCTAACCGAGAATTCATTTTGCAGGTTGTAATCACCTCCAAAGTTCGCTGTTCTCTGCGACTCATCGGAGAAAGATGCTCCATCCCTTGCTGGATGTAAATATGACAGGTAGCGCACATGCCTCGCCCACCGCACTCTTGTAAAACTTTGAGATCCTTGTCTAAGAGTACAGAGAGCAGATTATCGTTCGTTTGAACAGACGCTTCTTCATTAATAGAATCAATTTTTACAGTTTTTGCCACGAACTAAATCCCCCGTTGATAAAATTTAATAGACTTGTTACCTGGTCACTCTCGTAGTCGATGAAATCTCTATTTAGAGAACGGTTTAAGCACTTTTTAGAAAATATCTAAAATATTCTCTTTGATCAAGCAACAAGTCTAAGCTATTGTCAATACTTGCGCTCATCTATGGTTGGCTGACATAGCGATCTGTTTGTCCTTGGCACAGCCGTTCCATAATCGTGGCATGATCATGCTTTTCTTGGAGCCAAGCTTCAGCTCGCTTAACACGTTCAGATAATCCAAGCACAAAGTAATTACAATCAGCACCCAGGGACTCGCAAGAGGTTTGGACACAAAATAGTTTTTGTCCAGTCAATGCGGAGAAGAAGGAGCTTAACAAGCCTGCTTCGGTGTAACATTTGGGTTTATCGAGCGTTGGACTTGATTTAGCAAATGCCGAATTTTGAACTTGTACAACAATGAATCCGTTTTTATAGGCATCGAAGTTGAGGTTAATGTTGCCCCAGCCATGTGCTTTCCAGCATTGTTGAAAACATTGCATAAATTCAATCATGTCAATGTCTGCTAGAGAACGGCCAAAGAGTTGGGTGACTTCTTCGGCAAAGCGGCGGTAAAAGGTTTTCCCCCACCAGACGCCACATTTATATAACACTGCCTCCGAAGCCGAACCGACCTCTTCAGCTAAGCCTTCATACATGGCCTCCAAAAAACATTCGGGTAAGGCCAGCAATCTCCCGCCATTGCGATTTTCGATGAGTCCAGATTCTACATCTCCCCGCACATAAGACTCGGGAGCAAAGTAATTGCCCTGTAAATGAGACTCTTTAACTAGCTCTTTAACAGAAATCATAAGAATGTTCCTTGTAATGGTTGCCCAGTATTAAGCAGATGCTACTAGGGAGGGTTTTCCGTTTAGCAAAATCTTGTAACCTTCTTCGAGGTAGGGCTGAATTAAGACCAGATGCTCTTCAGATAAACTGCTTTTCAGTTGAACTTGAAGCAATCGGTAAAATTTGAGTTCAATATCGCGAATTTGATAGGCTTGTGCCAAATCTGGCAGCCACTCTAAAACACGACTATTGAGAAACTCTGAATCTTGAAGTACCATTGCCATTGCAGCGTATCTAAAAATGGTCAACCAGTGTTTAATGACGCGCTCCAATTGTCTGGAATCGGTGCTAGGAAACTCTTCAGCCAAATAGTCGGCTGCTGGTTGAACAATGGCTAATTCGCGATCGCGAAGGGATTCGTAAGCAGCAACCCGATTCGCAAGGTCTTTTATATTTTGCTGAAAATTGTTTAGATCAGCATCGCTGAGATAGTGATCGTC
>JBAVRC010000807.1:0-3866 GCA_049694615.1 Thermosynechococcaceae cyanobacterium
GTACAAGACCTGTCGCTTGGCAGGTTGTGTTTGCTGAAAAGGTATGGGCTTTGGGGGTGCCTCTATCGCCAGTACAGTAGCCTTTAGACTGGATTTGCGGTTCAAGTCCTGGGTCTAATGGGCTACTCAGGATAGCTAGGCCGGTATTTGTGGACAAAGGTACATTAGTTGAATTTCGGATCCAAGGGGACGCAACCGATGGGAGTCGCCTACCTCGTGTTGCTGTGCTTGATCGTCCTGAAGGGAAAAAGCATTGGATTGCCATTGATGCGAATGGTCAATCCCATACCCTGCATCCCCGCCAAATTGTCTATGCAGCCACGGGGGAATCTCTTCGCCCCGCTGACATCCCCGCTTTTTTAGCAGCCGTCGATGGGTTGCTCGATCCGTCGAGCTTGGAAGTGGCCTGGGAAATTTTGCTGGAGGAAGACCGTTCGGTTGACTGCTCTGCCATGGCACAACTTTTGTTTTCGGATCAGAGTGCGCCCTGTTGCTATGCAGCCTATCGACTCTTGAGCCAAGATAAGCTGTATTTCAAACAAAAAGGCGATGTTTACGAGCCGCGTGCCGCAACACAGGTCGCAGAACTCCAATATCAGTTTGAACGAGAAGCACAGCGACACCAAGAGCATCAAACAGTTTTGACGCGGTTGCAGATTGCCCTAGGGGGCGAAACGGTGGACTGGCAAAGTAGCGATCGCCCTTATTTAACAAACCTGGAACGGTATGCCTTGTTTGGGGAAGAGTCGCCAAATCGGGCCGCAGCCATGGACCTTCTGAAACAATTGGGGCGCAATGACAGCCCCCAAAGCGCCTTTCAAGTCCTGGTGGATTTGGGGTTGTGGGCTGTGCATGAAAATCTATTTGTGCGTCGCAGCAACTTGCCCACGCAGTTTTCCGCAAATGTTTTATCTGCAGTGCAGGAACGGCTGACCATGACTCCTCCCGACCTCGATGGCGATCGCCGCGACTTGACGCATCTTAAGGTCTATACCATTGACGACGAAAGCACCGCCGAAATCGACGATGGTCTCGGCGTTGAAATCTTAGAGGACGGGCAGCAACGGGTCTGGGTTCATATTGCCGATCCCAGTCGTTGGATCTTGCCGGGAGATGAATTGGATCGGGAAGCCCAACGTCGGAGCACCACGGTTTACTTGCCCACTGGGATGATTCCGATGTTTCCGACGGAATTATCAACCGGACCCATGAGTTTGGTCCAAGGTCAACGGTGCTGTGCCCTGAGTTTTGGCATTCTGCTTGACCCGACGGGCGGGGTTGAAACCTACGACATTATCCCCAGTTTAATCAAGCCGACCTATCGGCTCACCTACGATGACGTCGATGAAATGGTGGAGCTAGGGATTCAGGCCGAACCGGAACTGATGGCCTTGGCCGAATGGGCTAAACGACGTCAATCCTGGCGGGAATCCCAAGGTGCAATCACGATCCAAATGCCGGAATCCGTTATTAAAGTCAACGGAGATACCATTGACATTGAGGTCTTAAACGACTCTACCGCCCGCACCCTGGTTGCTGAAATGATGATTTTGGCTGGAGAAGTGGCAGCCAGCTACGGCCAAACCCACGAACTCCCCCTCCCTTTTCGCTATCAGGTCCAGCCCGAACTCCCCCCGGAAGAGGAACTGATGCAACTGTCGCCCGGTCCAGTCCGGTCGTCTGCGATTCGTCGATGTATGCCCCGCAGTGAAGTGGGCCTTACGCCATCCCGTCATGCCAGCTTGGGCTTAGAAGGCTACTGTCAAGTCACCTCCCCGATTCGCCGCTATGCCGATTTGATCGCCCACTTCCAAATCAAGGCGCACTTACGCGGCGATCCGCTGCCCTTTAGTGCCTCTGATCTCACACCCCTGATCGCCAGCGTTGCGGCGGTGGCCCAAGAAGCCAGTTTTGTCGAGCGACAAACCAATCGATATTGGAGCTTGGAATTTCTGCGCCGTCACGCCGATACCGTTTGGCAAGCGATTATCTTGCGCTGGCTGAGAGAACAAGATGGTTTGGCGCTCATTTTGATTGAGGACTTGGGCCTAGAGCTTGCCATGCGCTTTAATCGGGCGGTGTCGCTGGGCGAATCGTTGTTCGTTAAAGTCATCTCAGCCGATCCACGCCTCGACCGCATCACCTTGGAAGAATGTTCGGCAGCAACCCAATCTGTGGCAGCAACAGCGCTACAAAATTAGTAGACCCATTATGCCAACAATGTTCCGGCATAGTACGCAGCACCCATCAAACCCACTTTAGGATTCACAATCAGCGATACCCGGATGGTTGCTAACACCGATCGCATGCGGCCTTTATCGAGAAAGGCGTTGAGGAACGTACCGCCTTGGAGTTTGGGTAAGATTTTAGCCCCGACGCCGCCGGCAATATAGAGACCGCCGTAGGGCAGGGTTTTGAGTGCCCAGTTGCCTGCTTCGGCACCATAGGCGCGGACAAAAAGGTCCAGCGCCAAGCTACAAAGGGTATCCGTTTGGGCCAAGGCATGTTTCGAGATGATGGCCGATGGGTTTCCTTGGCTAAATTCTGCTTCAACGTCAGCAGATGCGGGGGCCATGTCCGTCGTGCGCAAGTACTCGTAGATAGCATAAATCCCTTGTCCAGACACCACGCGCTCGACAGAAACCCGGCCATGTCGCGATTTGAGGAAGGATAATAATCCGATTTCGATGTCGGTTCTGGCCGCAAAATCGGCATGACCGCCCTCGGTGGCTAAAACGCTGTAGCCGCCCGTTTGCCACACTAGGAGCGCTTCGCCCAGTCCCGTTCCTGCCCCTAAGATGGCAATCGGGTCTTGGGGTATCGCAGGTTGGTCTTGAAGCACCACCACATCCTCGGGTTGGAGGGCTAAAATACCATAGCCAACGGCAGCAAAGTCGTTAATGAGCCGGATTTTAGCAATCCCTAAATCGGCTTCCATTTGACGAGCATCAAGTTGCCAGGACAAGTTGGTCACCCGGGACCCATCGTTGTGAACGGGACCGGCGATCGCAAAACAAGCCACAGCGGGAGGAGGGGCACTCGCCTCCTGCAAAAAGCGCACAACCATCTGGTTGAGATGGGCAAATTCTGCACTGGCATACGTTGCTTCGTAAAGGGTTGTCACCCCGCCTTGACTCCAGTCATTGAGTCGAAGTAGGGTCTTAGTCCCGCCAATGTCCCCTGCCAGAAGCTGCGTCATAGGATTGAACGATCCAAAGGTCTTTACTGATCATCACCCATTGTAAGATTATTGCTGAACTGTTTACAGAATGATCCACCCAGGGTCTAAATCAGCCAATCCAGAGATCTAAATGGCTGCATAAATTAAATATTTGTTTTAATCGGCAATGAAATAGTCAAGGTAAGTTCACAAAGCTCGTTTATTTCCAAAAAGAATTTGCCATCGTAAAGCTTAACAATACGATTCGATATTAAAATACCCAATGTCGGATCAATTTCTTCAAAAAACAATCGATTAGGCTGATCCTCTTCCGTTAATACATTTATTGAGCTAGGTGGTACGTTTTCGAGTTTTGACTCAATTTGCATTTGGAGAAAGTCACCTATCACTCTCGTTTGAATATGAATTTGTGCGTCTGGAGTAGAAGACGAAATCACAAATTCCAATGATTCTTCGATGATTTTTTTTAAATCATCAGTTGAAATACTTAACGGAACATTTTCAGTTTGAACCTTTAGATCCTTTGAACGTTTGTATTCTTTTCCTTTTTGCATTGCAACCATAAAGATAAAATCACCTGGTCTCATAGTGTGCGATCGCCGGATACTCTGAAGTGCTTCTGAATTTTTCAATAAAAATTCAACATGCATATACAAGAAAAAGTTTTGAACAGAGCGTTCTAAAA
>JBAVRC010000808.1:0-6403 GCA_049694615.1 Thermosynechococcaceae cyanobacterium
TATTTTTGCTGCTGAACGTCTGCTCTTTTCTCCGACCGATGCCGCTACGGGGTTACATCAAAATGCGGTACCGCTCATTATGGCATTTCCGAATAGTTACAGCGTTGGCATTACCAGCCTAGGCTACCAAACCGTTTGGGCATTATTGGCCGGTCGTCCAGATGTAGCCGTCAGCCGACTGTTTACCGATGTGTCCGAGCCGTTTCCCATGCACCCAGAACTGCTGGGGTTTTCGCTCTCTTGGGAACTCGACTATGTCCATATCCTCAATTTACTGGAACAACTCCACATCCCATTGCGGTCCCGTTCTCGCGAGCCAGGGCACCCGTTGGTTTTCGGCGGCGGTCCGGTTCTGTCGGCCAATCCCGAACCCTTCGCTGATTTTTTCGATGTCATTCTTTTGGGCGATGGCGAAGACCTGTTACATCAGTGGATTGACGCCTACCAGCAGGTTCGCCACCTGCCTCGGTCGTCTCAGTTGCGGCATCTCGCTCTCATCCCTGGTCTTTATGTCCCCAGCCTCTACGACGTTCACTATGTTGCAGAGGATGGACCCATTGCCCAAATTGTGCCGTTAGACTCCGATATTCCGGTCCAAGTCCAAAAACAAACCTATCGGGGGAATACCCTCTGTACCTCAACGGTGGTCACGGAACAAGCGGCCTGGGAAAATATCTACATGGTAGAAGTTGTCCGCAGTTGCCCAGAACTCTGTCGGTTTTGTCTTGCCAGCTATCTGACCTTGCCCTTCCGCACCCCCAGTGTTGAAGAAACCTTGATTCCGGCGATTGAACGCGGCCTGCAAGTCACCTCTCGCATTGGGTTATTAGGGGCCTCGGTCACCCAGCATCCTGAATTTGAGCAACTGCTGGATTTTTTTAGTCGACCTGCCTGCGCAGACGTGCGCCTCAGTATTGCGTCGGTCCGAACCAACACGGTAACGCCCAAGTTAGCCCAAGTCTTAGCCACCCATCAAACCCGATCCCTGACGATCGCCATTGAAAGCGGGTCGGATCGATTGCGTCAAATCATCAACAAAAAACTGGACAATCCATCCATTTTTGCAGCCGCGAGTCATGCCAAAGCCGGCGGACTCAGCAACCTGAAGTTTTATGGCATGGTGGGTTTACCCGGTGAAACAGAGGCCGACTTAGACGCAACGGTTACGTTGCTAGAGGCATTGAAACGCGACGTTCCCGGTTTGCGATTAACCCTAGGGTGTAGCACGTTTGTGCCGAAGGCCCATACGCCATTTCAATGGTTTGGCGTTGCCCCTCAGGCTGAAAAACGCCTGCAACGACTGCAGAAAACTTTGCGGCGACAGGGCATTGATTTTCGCCCTGAAAGCTACCACTGGTCCGTGATTCAAGCCCTCATCTCGCGAGGCGATCGCCGATTGTCTTCGGTTTTGGAGCGAACCCGGCTCTATGGAGATTCTCTCGGCAGCTATCGGCGTGTTTTTAAGGAATTGCGCGGCCAGTTGCCGCCCCTCGACTTTTATGTGCATCAGGACTGGCCTTTAGACCAAGTGCTGCCCTGGTCGCATTTGCAAGGCCCCTTGCCCCAAACGACGTTAGAAAAACATTACGCCGAGGCGATCGCCCTGTTCTAGCCCTGTTTAAGCCTCATAAATTTCATGGCCATAGACCTGATTACGACCCAAACTCTTGGCGGTATAGAGCGCTTTGTCGGTGGCCTCTAATAGCCCATCCGTGGACATATTCAAACCGGGTCGCAGGGTCGCCACTCCAAAGCTCATGGTCACAAATGGGTCAATGTGGGATTCTTGGTGCGGTATCTGTAATTGTCCAATCGCCGTTTGCATGCGGGCACCCAAGGTTAAGGCCCCGTTTAACTTGGTTTTGGGCAGAACAATCCCAAACTCCTCGCCGCCATAGCGGGCCACCAAATCGAGGGGGCGGCGGCAGCATTGATAGAGGGCCGCCGCAATCCGTTGCAAACATTGATCCCCAGAGGGATGGCCGTAGGCGTCGTTGTAGGCTTTAAAAAAATCGACATCCCCCAAAATAATGGATAACCAGTCTTGTTCTCGAATCATTTGTCGCCACATGCTATCGAGATGATCATCGAAGCGACGTCGGTTCGCAATTCGGGTCAGGCTATCTAAGCTGGCGAGGCGGGTCAGTTGTTGATTTTCGGCCTCTAGGCGTCGGTATTGTTGGGCCTGCGCCAGTAATCGTCGCAGACGATGACGCAAGAGGCTCCAGTGAACGGGTTTCGGAATATAATCGGCGATGCCGAGGGCAAAGGCACGCTCAATGGCGCTATCGTCGATCTCATCGGTCAAAATCAGAAGGGGCGTATATTCCCCACCTGAGAGATGGTGCAGTTGCTCGCAGCATTGCAGTCCATCTTGATCCGACAACCCCATCTCCAGCATGACCAGATCGGGATGATACTTGGCGTAGGCCACGAGACAACTGGCACAATCCGTCGCCTCTTCTACTCGGTAGGCATCTTTTTCGAGCCAGATCCGCCATTGACGCCGCATCCGAGGATCTTCGTCCGTTACCAGAATCAGAGGCTGTATGAAGTTCGCATTGTTGTTGAGGGACGACGTATCAAAAGTCATAGTTCCACTTTGCACAAGCGAGAGCCAGAATAGCTTATTGTGTGCGTCAATACTCTCATTTATGGTAGCGGATCTTGCTATTCTAAAGGCTTGAGACCTCTCCGAACGTCTTTCGTTATCCAAGCTTTATGTGCGCTGCCGTTGCTCCTTCCCCCATCACTGCGTTTCCCCTCACTGCCGTGATTGGGCAGGAGGCGATTAAATTAGCGCTCTTGCTGGCTGCGGTTGATCCGGGACTGGGTGGGGTTGCGATCGCCGGACGACGGGGTACCGCTAAATCCGTAATGGCCCGTGCCCTTCATGCGCTTTTGCCGCCCATTGAGGTGGTCAAAGGGTCCATGTGCAACTGCGATCCCACCGACCCCACAGATTGGGACGATCATCTCTTGGCGGCGTTGGCCGCAGGCAAGATGAGTTTAGAGGGGTGTCCGACAGATATTATTCCGACCCCCTTTGTCCAAGTCCCCTTGGGGGTAACGGAAGATCGGCTGCTGGGTTCTGTGGATGTGAGCCAGTCGGTCAAACGTGGGGAAACCGTGTTCCAGCCCGGACTATTGGCCGCAGCCCATCGGGGCGTTCTCTACGTGGATGAACTGAATTTACTGGACGACCAGATTTCTAATTTACTGCTCTCGGTGCTCTCCGACGGACGCAACCCCATTGAGCGAGAAGGCTTAAGTTTTCAACATCCCTGTCGCCCACTGCTGATTGCCACCTACAACCCGGAAGAAGGGGCACTGCGGGAACATTTGTTGGACCGCATTGCCATTGTGCTGTCTGCCGATGGCGTGCTCGGTCTGGATGAGCGGGTCCAGGCCGTCGATCAGGCGATCGCCTATGCCACTTCCCCCCAAACCTTGCTGACCCAATACGATGCCGAACTGGACGCCCTTAAAACCCAAATTATTCTGGCGCGAGAATGGCTCAAGGATGTGCACATTCAAACCGCCCAAATTGAATATTTAGCCACTGAAGCCCTGCGCGGCGGTGTGCAAGGCCATCGAGCTGAGTTGTTTGCCGTCCGGGTCGCCAAAGCCAATGCAGCCCTAGAGGGGCGGAGTGCGGTCAACGCCGATGATCTGCGGCGGGCAGTGGAATTTGCCATTGTGCCAAGGGCCACTGTGGTAATGACACCCCCGGAACAAAATGCCCCACCGCCTCCGCCACCCCCGCCAGAGGATTCAGGAGAACCCGAAGCCCAAGACGAGCCGGACGAACCGGAACCAGAGGAACCCCCAGAATCAGAGGAGCCCCCCAGCATTCCTGAAGAATTTATGTTTGATACCGAAGGGGTCCTTTTAGACCCGTCGGTGCTGTATTTTGCCCAAACCGCGCATCGGCAGGGGAAATCCGGCAGTCGGACTGTGATTTTTTCCCAAGATCGAGGCCGCTATATCAAACCCATGTTGCCCAAGGGGAAAGTGCAGCGTATTGCGGTAGATGCCACCCTGCGGGCCGCTGCGCCTTACCAGAAGGCTCGCCGTCAGCGCCATCCGGGTCGTCGTGTCATTGTGGAACAGTCGGATCTCAGGACCAAACGGCTGGCCCGCAAAGCTGGGGCATTGGTCGTGTTTGTGGTGGATGCATCGGGTTCCATGGCCCTCAACCGGATGCAGTCGGCTAAAGGAGCGGTGATGCGCCTGCTCACCCAAGCCTATCAAAACCGCGATCAGGTGGCGTTAATTCCCTTCCGGGGCGATCGCGCAGAGGTGTTGTTGCCACCGACTCGTTCCATTGAAGCGGCCCGTCGGCGGTTAGATACCCTTCCCTGCGGTGGTGGATCGCCCCTGGCCCACGGCTTGACCCAAGCGGTGCGGGTGGGACTCAATGCCTTATCCATGGGAGAAATTGGTCAAGTGATGCTGGTGGCCATTACCGATGGACGCGGCAATGTCCCCCTTTGCACCTCCCTGGGCGAAAAGCCCCCAGAGGGTGAAAAGCCGGACATCAAACAAGAACTGCTGGACATTGCCGCCCGCATCCGGGGCTTAAACCTGAAGCTCTTGGTGATCGATACCGAAAATAAGTTCATTTCCACTGGATTTGCCAAGGAATTGGCCACCCATGCGGGGGGACGGTATTATCATCTGCCCAAAGCCACCGATCAGGCGATCGCAGCGGTCACACAAGACGCTATCAACGGCATGATGTCGTAGTTTAACTGGGTACAACCCCCAGATCCGGCAATGTTGCGGAATGGTCTGCCATTTTGCCAGAATTAGGGCTAACCCACTAGAAAACCTGAAGTCGAGGTTAGAATGGTGGGTACTCTAAATTCCAGCTAGTCGTTTGTCTCATCCGCCTGATTGGGTTTGAGCAGTATTGTTCTATCGTTTGTTCAAATTATTTGTGATTGATGTTATATAAGAAGAATTTGTAGCGGTGCGTATGGATGCATTTGTCGTCCCCATCTCGGACCTGAAGGTTGGCGTATTCGTTGATCGACGGAATTCCCAAGTCGTGGGTTCGTCAGATCAGATGGGATGTGGGGGTGTTGCGGCTGACCAATGGGGTTGACCTGGGTTTGGTTTTAGGTGCAGTAGAACAAAAGAGGGCATAGGGTGTGCTGTATTTAGCAGAAGTACACAAAAAAAGCGGGTTCATGGGTGTCAAGACCGAGTTAAAGTTGTTGGCCCGACAGCAGTCTGAGCAAAGCTGGGGAACACTCCCCGGCGAAGAGATGATCCCTAGCGACATTGCCAACGAATACAGTTCGGGTGTCCTCGTGCTAGTGGAAATGGATGGCAACCAGCAGATCAAAAAGGTACAGGATGCCACGCGCCATCTCGTGGGAATTCTGAAAAACTTCTCCAAGATGCGCGAAAAGTTTCGATCGCAAGAAGAGGAAATTGAGGGCTGGAAGCAGTCGCTGATTTATCAGAGCCAGGAGCTAACCCGGCGTGAGGTGGATATTGAAGCGCGCACCGAAGAGCTACAGCAATTGGATGCTGAGTCCCAAAAGATCGAAGCCCAACGTCAGGAATTTGAAGCCACTCGCGCCCAAATTTTACAGTTAAAGGAAGAAATCGAGGGCGATCGCCAGCAACTTGAGGAAGCTTGGGGTCGACTCCATGCCGCCCAACAACAATTGGACCAAAATAAGCGCTCAGCCGTTCTCACCGATGATCAAGTTCATCACCTCGAAGGGTTAATCGGTCGGCTAGAGTCCACCTTGTTGAAGCAAGATACGATCCGTCAGCCCTTGCAAACCCTGCGCAGTTGCGGCGATGAGCAGCAAGCGGTACTTCAACGGTTTTGGGATCAGTTCGATCAAGAACGCGGTCAAGTCGAACCGTCTCAAAGCGAACTGGATCGACAAGCCCAAGACTTAGAACAGGCATGGGAACAATGGCATCGCGATCAAGCGGCATGGCAACAACTCCAAATGTCGTTTAATCTTCAGAAAGAAACCTTGGCCCTGAAACAAGCGCAGCGAGATTGGCTCAGTCAGCAAATTCAAACCCAAAACGAGGTCGAAAAAAGTTTACAGGGATTGCGGGATGGCATCTCTGGCGACTTAAACGTGGATATTGGCCAATTGCAAGCCATGCCGTTGGCGGAGTTAGAGGCAATGGTCGATAAGTTACAAACAGAATTGGTCAAACTGTCCCGGTTTGTGGCCGATCAAGAAGAAGAGCTGAAGCTACAGGACCAGACCATTGAAGACTTAAAAACACGGATTGAGACGGCAAGCGAGTATGAGCGCTTAAGCTTGGCCTCCGATTTGGAGGATGAACAGCAAAATTATCAATTCCTCGAAAATACCTTACAAGGTCAACGGCAAACCCTCAAAGATCGCAACTCTGTTTT
>JBAVRC010000809.1:0-12989 GCA_049694615.1 Thermosynechococcaceae cyanobacterium
CAAGTCTGAGACTCCAATCGCAGCATAATTTGTAGCAAGAGGGCTAATCCTCCTTGTCTTCTCACTCGCTATCAGCAGGTGAGGGAATTTGAATCGGGAAAAAATCTTAAATTGTCCAAAGTCCAATCGGAAATAGGGTTCAAGAAAGGGCACACCTTGACAGGGGTAGGGCATAGCCAACACCGGAACGTTCACAAACCTGCATGATTTCTGGTAAGGAGAATCCAGCATCTGCTCGCAAAATCAGTCTCACCGAAGGCCAAGCGCGTTTGAGTCGCCAAAACAGCCAGCGTAAAATGCCTGCGACTCCCTTGCCTGAATGACTATTACCGGCTCGTAGCTGCAAAACCAACGGATAACCTGTACTGGCTTCATTGATGAGTACTGGAAAGTACATATGCTGGCTGTAGTATCCGTGAAAACAGCTCAATTGTTGATTGCCATGGGTCGGGTCATCCCAGCCATCAATATCCAACACAATTTCTTCAGGAGCACTCTTGTAGCCCTTGATAAATCCATCCACCATTCGGCTTCGCATTGCGGCAACTTCTGCTTTGCCCACATGGTTCTCAAGTCGAGTGATGGTCGGTTGGCTCGCCAATAAATCTGTCCCAGCACTTGGCGATCGTCCGCAGGCGAGCTTGAAGATGGGGTCGTGGCGCAGCACGTTGCTGTCATTGGCATCTTCATACCCGCCCACCAACTGATACACCCGTTGACTGACCAACTGATGGAGGCTATGGGTGATTTTGTTCGGGTCGCGCCAGTCCTGGATACACTCTGACAAGCCATGACACACTTGAACTTGTTCTTCGGCTTGTCGAGCCAGCAATATCCCTGCATCTGAACTTAATTCTAGGTCTGAAAATCGAACAACCAGAGGGCGGGGTGTGGGGAAATCGTAGGGCAGTTCCGAATGACACTCTGTCATGGCACAATTGAGGTACTAAAAACTCTAGAGAGTCTGATTCTAAACCGTTTCAGGCTCTCTTTTCTTGTTTTTTCCAATCTCTCATGAATTATCCAGGCTAGGCAATAGCATGGCCCAGTTTTCGCAAGATGCCAAGCTGAAGATTTATGCGACGCCTGAGCAGGACGATTGGTTTGAAATTCGGGTCGATGAGCTGTCGATTTATCAAGAGCGATCCTGAGAGGGGTCGCCCTTGGATTAATCTTCATCGCGGGCGAGAAAGGTTTCTTCTAACTCGGCCAGTTCAGTCCGATGTTCGATAAACCATTTGCGGCTGGCTGGCGTGAGTTGTGCCCACAACACATCGGGGGCAATATGGGGCGAGGCAAACTGATAGGTCTGGCCCAGGATTTTCAGATCCACCACCACTGCGTCTGGCAACCCGAAGGATTGCCAATCCACCGATAGATTGCGACCGGATAAGCCCCCGGAGGGGTCATAAACCATTTGTGCCACCCGAACTAAATCGGCGAAATGGGACGCTCTCAGTCCGGTTGCGGGAATGGGATGAGTGGAGGAAGGTTGATGTTCAGCCATAGGAGAGAGGGGGAATTCAAAGCGAAGGTGAATGGTCTAGTGTGTTGGGTTGGCTTGGGGGCAGGTTTGCAGATCTTGCTGCTTCAATGCCTCACAAAAGGCGTGCTGGGTTTCCTGTATAGCCGTCAACCCCAGCCAAGCATCAATTTCAGGAATATCAAATCCAATGACATGGCGATCGCCACTCTGGAGCAACGGTCGCCGGATCAGCAGCGGATGTTCGATCAGAAGCTGTAATGCGCTTGGGCCGTCCAGTTGTTCGGGAATCACCGCCCCGGATTTGATTAAAGGGGCACTGTGGTTAAACCAGTCAACGACTGGATGTCGATCCAAAAAGGGTTGTAATCGCTGTTCAGTCCAGGCTTCGGTGAGCAAATTGCGAGACTCTACCCGATGCCCTGCGGCTTGAAGCAAGGCTTTTTGCTTCGTATTATTGACACAGCCTGGTTTTTCGTAAAAAAGAACAGTAGCCATGACTGGGACTGGAAAACTTTCTCAAATCTTACTGGACAGGGATTTTCGAGAAAGGGAGGTATTAGGCTTGTACTCAAGCGCTGTAGCGTAACAATAGTCAGCCATTAAAAATTGCTTGGGGGTAGGGAACGAGTATTATTTTTTAGACAGGGTTCGTACCCGATTGACTGACATCGTGGGATGGAGAACAACCTCTTGCCCAATCCATAAGAATGAGCGTTGTACAATATAAATGGATAGGCAGGAAATCTCACATGGTTGCGATCGCCCCCAGTTCTCGAACCACAACCAAAATTATTTTGGAGGGTGTTGCTTGGCCAACCTTCAAAGCCCTGATGGCGGAAATGTCAGAAGATCGGGACTATCAGATTGCCTATGTCCCTGGTCAATTGCAACTTGAAAACATTCAGCCCAATACTACCAGCGATAAAGGTCGCTTGATTCTGCATAGGGTCAGTTGGTCAACCTATCAGTTGCTCATGGCAGATGTGGGGGACGGTCGAGCTTGGAGAATTGCCTATGCCCTAGGAGCGCTAGAACTCAGGATGCCCTTAGAAGAACATGAAGAACCCAAACGCCTACTGGAAGATTTTGTAACCGCAATGGTCGATGAGTTAGGCATCGAACTCAGAAGTTTGGGTTCTCTAACCTTAGAACGCGAAGAATTATCTCGTGCGGTTGAACCTGACTCTTGTTTCTATATCCAGAATGAATCGCGGGTTCGAGGGCGAAAAATTTCTTTGCCAGACGACCCACCCCCAGATTTGGCAATTGAATCGGATCGCACCCATTCCTCTCTGAACAAACTGGATCTCTATGCTGTGTTAGGAGTACCTGAGCTGTGGCGCTACAATCAAAAAACATTTCAGGTCTATCTACTCACTGACGGTCAATATCAATTGAGCGATCGCAGCTTAGCATTTCCCTCTATGCCGATTGCTGAAGTGCCTGAGTTGATCGAGCGGAGCAAAGAAATCGGGCAAAGAGCCACTGTGAGAATGTTTCGAGAACGTGTTCGAGCTATCATGCAGAGGTAGCGCTAATGGCACTCAACTTTCCTGGAATGAACCCTTACCTGGAAAATCCAGAGTTATGGTCTGAGGTCCATTTTGGCCTGATTGCGGTGTTAGCGCGATCGCTCAATGCCGTCATTACACCCAAGTACCGGGCGGCTGTAGAAAAGCGGGTGTATTCAGACGCTTTATTGGTCGGAATTCCAGATGTGTCGGTGTTTCAAAAAGGCATGAATTCTGCCAGTCCAAATCTGGTAACGGCAACCCTAAGCGAACCGTTAGCCGTCACCGTGCCCATGACTGAAGACGTGCAAGAGCGATATTTAGAAATCCGTGAGGTCGGCACTGGAAGGGTTGTGACCGTCGTAGAAGTGTTATCGCCCAAAAATAAGCGATCGGGTGAAGGAAAGCAGAAATACGATGCCAAACGTCAGAAGATTTTGAGCAGCGATGCCAGTTTGGTTGAGGTGGATCTGTTGCGAACAGGTGATCCGAAACCCGTTGCGGGGGGCATTGAATCAGACTATCGAATTTTAGTGAGCCGAGCCGATCGCCGTCCTGCCGCAGACCTATACGCCTTTAATCTGAGGGAGGTAATACCGCTGTTTCCATTGCCGCTGAGATCGCGGGATGCGGAACCTGCCATTAATCTGCATCAATTGTTAGACACGGTTTATCAGGACACTGCGTTGGATCTGACCATTGACTATACCCAACAACCGATTCCCCCCGTCAGCGAGAGCGATTTTGCCTGGATTCAGACCTTGAGGGCTTAAAAACGGAGAAAACCTATGGACTTAACCACGAACTATCTGGGATTACCGCTGCGATCGCCCCTCGTTGTCGGTGCCGCCGCACCCCTCAGCGAAGACCTCGGCACCCTCAAACGCCTAGAAGATGCTGGTGCCGCTGCGATCGTCATGCATTCAGTCTTCGAGGAGCAAATCCAGCGGGATGTTTTGGAATTGCACCACCATCTCGAATATGGAACCAACAGCTTTGCCGAAGCCCTCACCTACTTCCCGGAACCAGAAATCTTCCACGTCGGCGCAGAGCATTATCTGGAGCATATTCGCCAAGCCAAAGCTGCTTTAGATATTCCCATTATTGGGAGCTTGAACGGCTCCTCCCTGGGAGGCTGGGTGGAATACGCTCACAATATTCAACAGGCTGGAGCTGATGCGATCGAACTCAATATCTACTGGATTCCCACCGACCCCGATCTCTCAGGCGCTGAGGTCGAGGCGCAATATCTGGAGATTCTACAACAAGTGAAAGCTCAGGTGACTATTCCAGTCGCGGTCAAACTCAGCCCCTTCTTTAGCAACACTGCCAATATGGCTAAACGCCTCTGCGAAGCCGGAGCCGATGCCTTAGTGTTGTTCAATCGCTTCTACCAACCCGATATTGATATCGAAGCCCTGGAAATTCGCCCTCAGCTTCTATTGAGTACCCCTCAAGCCTTGCGGCTCCCCATGCATTGGATTGGGATTCTCTACGGTCGCATTCCAGCGGATCTGGCGGCCACCAGCGGCATTCACAATGCCCAGGATGTCGTGCGGTTGCTGATGGCGGGGGCTGCTGTGACCCAAATCGTCGCGGCCTTACTGCGTCACGGGGTTGGTCACTTGCGCAGTATCGAACGGGATCTGGAAACCTGGCTTACAGAACACGAGTATACATCCGTCTCGCAACTACGGGGAACTATGAGCCAGCAAAACTGCCCCGATCCCAGTCAGTTTGAACGGGTGCAGTACATGAAGACACTGCAAACCTATCATCCCCACTGGTCAATGGTTGAGGAGAGCACCAAGGATCGAGTCTAATGTAAAGAAAATTCTCATTATTCTTTGCCCGTATACTAGTAGACAATTACAATTCGCGGATCGATAAAAGTATGCAAGGTACTGACATAGATAACGCAAGTCCATCAATCGATCTTATGGCAGCAACTACTGCCGCCATTGAATTTCTGATGAGCATAAAAGATAAAATAGATAGTAATTTTAGTGATATTAGATTAGAAGAAGTGGAAAGGTCTTCCGATGGAGATCGATGGTTAATCACCCTTGGATATAACATAAAAATTTCTAAAGGGGAAGCTAGGTCAAGGCTTGGATCACAACTAGCAATTTCAGGAATAATATCTGATGTTGCTGATACCGTTAAACGAGAATACAAAGTTTTTGAGGTCAATGCTCAAACTGGTAAAGTTGAGTCTATGAAAATCAGAGCCGTCTAGTGAAAGAGATTGAGCAGCTTATTATTAAGAATAGAAATAGAGGAGTTATAGTTGATGCCAATCTTCTTCTTGTCTATATTATAGGGGACATCAACCCAAATCGCCTGTCTAAATTTACACGTACAAGTCAGTTCGATGCACAAAGTCATGAACTCCTCGTTGAATTGATCGGCAATTTTAATCCTATTATTACAACGCCTAATATTCTTACAGAGGTTTGCAATCTCCTAGGAAATTTGCAAGAACCAGAAAGGAGTCAATGTCTTTCTCTAGTCAAATACTTGACCGAGAATAAAGCGATTTTTCTAGAATTTTATATTGAGAGTAAAATTGCTGCAAATGAGATCTGCTTTACAAGACTTGAACTGACGGACTCAGTTATTTCTCACCTAGCGAAAAAGGATAATTATCTTGTATTAACAATTGATTTGAAGTTGCATCTGCACCTGCTGTCAGAAGGTATAGATTCAATTAATTTTAATAATCTCCTTATCTGATCTTCCATTTATCACGAAGACTACCCTATGAAATACGTTGATGAATATCGGAATGCGGCAGCGGTTCAGCACTATGCCAAAGCGATCGCCCAACTCGTCACCCGTCCCTGGACCATCATGGAAATTTGCGGCGGTCAAACCCATGCGATCGTTAAATATGGCCTCGATAATCTGCTCCCAAACGACATTACGCTGATTCACGGCCCAGGCTGTCCGGTGTGCGTTACCCCTGCCGAGATTATCGATACGGCGATCGCCTTAGCTGCCCTTCCCAACGTTATCCTCTGCTCCTTCGGCGACATGCTGCGCGTTCCCGGTAGCCCTGAACAAGGCGATCTCCTCAGCGTTAAAGCAATGGGTGGAGATGTCCGCATCCTTTACTCCCCTCTGGATGCGCTAAAAATTGCCCAAGCCAATCCCGATAAAGAAGTTGTGTTCTTTGCTGTCGGCTTTGAAACGACCGCACCAGCCACCGCCATGGCAGTCTATCAAGCAGCGCAGCAGCATTTAAAGAACTTTTCCCTGCTGGTGTCTCACGTCCGTGTTCCTCCCGCAATGGAAGTCATCTTATCCTCCCCCGATTGCCAAGTGCAGGGATTTCTGGCCGCAGGCCATGTGTGTACCGTGATGGGGTATCGGGAGTATGGGGCGATCGCCGCCCGATACCGCATTCCCATTATTGTCACGGGATTTGAACCCGTGGATATTCTGCAAGGACTGTACCACTGCATCTGCCAGCTTGAAACCGGAGAAGCCACCGTTGAAAATCGCTACCCTCGATCAGTGCGCCAGCAAGGCAACGAAACCGCTCAAGCTTTGCTGCAAACCGTTTTTGAGATCGTGCCCCAGACCTGGCGCGGCATTGGCGAAATTCCGGTCAGCGGTCTCGGACTCAAACCTGAATTTGCAGCCTTCGATGTGCGTCATAAAGCATTACTTCCCACCGTCGCCGCACCTGCGGCGGCAGCGCCCAATGAGTGCATCAGCGGCTTGATTTTGCAGGGCATCCGCAAACCTCAAGAATGTCCGGCCTTTGGGACTCGCTGTACCCCCAATCATCCCCTCGGTGCGCCGATGGTTTCCGCTGAAGGAGCCTGTTCTGCCTACTATCGCTATCGTCAGATGCCTGCTGTAGCAGCGCACTAGCCCCATGACCTCTGCTCATTTTCTCACCCAATGCCCCATTCCCCTGCAACAATACCCCCACGTCCTCATGGCTCACGGCGGGGGCGGCAGGCTCATGCACCAACTCATCGAGCAAATGTTGCTGCCTGCCTTCGGCACCGATCCAGACTGGCAGCACGATGCAGCGCGGTTGGAACTGCCCCACGGACGAATGGCCTTTACTACGGATTCCTACGTCGTCTCGCCCCTGTTTTTCCCTGGCGGCGATATTGGTGCAATGGCGGTTTACGGCACCGTCAACGACCTGTCCATGGCCGGAGCCAAGCCCCTCTACCTCAGCCTCGGCTTCATTCTAGAAGAAGGTCTGCCAATGGAAACCCTCTGGCAGGTGGTGCAATCGATCCAAACAGCGGTGGCTCGTGCGGGCGTGAACATTGTCACGGGCGACACCAAGGTCGTTGAGCGCGGAAAAGGCGATGGACTGTATATCAATACCGCTGGGGTAGGTCTCATCGACCATCCTTGGCGGATTGCCCCAACATCCGTAAAGCCTGGAGATGCGGTCATCCTCAGTGGCGATATCGGTCGCCATGGCATTGCCATCATGGCGCAGCGCGAAGGATTGGAATTTGAAACGACGCTCGAAAGCGATCTTGCTCCTGTGGCTGGGCAAGTCCAGGCGTTATTATCTGCTGGAATTGAAATTCATTGTATGCGCGACCTGACACGGGGCGGGCTAGCTACAGCTTTGAATGAGATTGCAACTGCAGCCCAGGTCGAAATCGAACTCGAAGAAAACCGGATCCCGATTTGTGAAGCCGTGCAAGGAGCCTGCGAAATTCTAGGGTTAGATCCGCTCTATATCGCCAACGAAGGACGCTTTATTGCCTTTGTCCCAGAATCGGACGCAGCAGCAGCGCTGCAAATCTTACAAGACACTTCGCTGACCAATTCTGCGGGTTCAATACAGAAAATTGGTACAGTAAAGCCTCTTACCATCCCAGAAAAATTCGGTTTTTTGCAGGGGATTGTAAAGCTGAAGCACAAAATTGGCGGAACTCGAATTCTAGACACCCTCAGTGGAGAACAATTGCCCAGAATTTGCTAGCTGGAACGAATCCCTAAAACCTGCCTTAACAAACTTTGATCCTTCGCCTTGGCGTTAAACCGCCCTTTTTCTAGATCGCGAATCCAACTTTGGCTCTTTCCCGTTTTCTCGGCTAAGTCGCGCTGACTCCAACCTTGATTTTTGCGCGCCGCAACAATTTGCGTGCCATCCAACAGGCTTTGAATCTTGGTCTGACTCTGACGATTAGGCGATCGCCGTTTCTTTTCCGACTTCATCGCCGTTTGATCCCAGTCGGCGGGCAATTGAAAGTTCATCAGTCGAGCATTCATCAGCCGATTCCATTTGCCTCGCGGGCCAAAATCGGTAACTCGATTGTCGAGACTACCATCATTCGTCCAGAAGTCTAAAGCGGCTTCCGCATCCTCGGGGAGGTCGGCTAGTTTAGCCCACAGGGGCTGAATGTCGAGAGGATAGGTTGCAGGGTCGAAAATCGGTTTGAGGCCGTAATGATTGAGAACTTCAAGATCGCTCTCAAAGGCTCGCAGCAGACGTTTGCGTTCTTCCTGTCCCGTTGCAGCCTGCGTAACTTTATCGGCTCCGTAGGCGACCCGCATTAACGTCGGCATAGTAATCCGCTGCTCCTTGCCAACTTTGGTTTTAAAGAGAAGCCACAGCATCATGCGCACGGCCCCTTCATGCTGTTGCCAAAGCCCCATAACCTCAGCCAATAGCGATCGCGGCAAACTTCCATATTGGTAAAACGCAGTGCGCTCTTTACAGTCTTGGCGATTTAAGAAGTATTGCGTCCAACGACCCGCTCGGATTCTAAAGGTCAGCCCCACCAGATGCTTACAGCCCAAATCATCTTCTTGGAAATGGGGTTGGGTTTCTTTGAGATGCCAGAGACGGCTGTTTTCTAAAGAAAAAGCTCGGATTTTTCCTTGCTGGGGCCAGTCAAGGGTGGCGAGAAATTGGCAGGGCTGCTGAACGAGGGTTTTAATTAAGGTTAGCTTGGCCAGCTTGCTCAAGTCATTGCGCTTATCCAGCCCCAGATAGGCTTCAATCTGTCGATCATCCAGGATAAAGTCTTCTTCCCAAGGCTTTTCTAAGGTCGTGGCATAGGCGGCAAAGAGCAGATGCAAACAAGCCGCCCGCAGATCCAGCGCCGCAATGTGGCCGCGAGCGATCAATTCTTTCAAGGGAATCGCGGTCTCTCCCTTGAGGGTATACGTCACTTGAAAGGAAAGATGACCGAGGGTTTGTTTGATCGGTCGCTGGTAGGAGAAGACACCGGATTCTTGCGATTGCCAAGGCAGCGATTGGCGCTGAGAGAGTACATTGCAGAGTTCCCAAACGATGATCGCGGACGCAAAGGGATGCTGTTTGCCATTCGTAAAAAGGTTAGGACTGGTGACTGGGCGAACATCAGCCTTATGTCGACCTTTCTTGGCCTGCCAAGGCATCGGCGCATTGACGGGGCAACTGAGCGCGCAAATGGGTTCGTCGGCGTAGCCCTCACAACTATTGCAGAGCGTCGGATCGATCCAGTACGCATCCTCCTGCTGCTGAATTGCATCCACTGGACAGAGCGGGACACAAGTATCGCAGCGATCGCAGCGATTGGTAATGGCATGAACCATGGACGACTTGCTCCTTCTAGTTTGTTGGACAAAGCGTAAAGCTAAAAAGAAGGCAATACTATTGCGATCTAAATCGATAGTATCGATGAACGCTAAGATCCCAAACAACGCCTCCCGCAAGTATAAATTGGCTGAAAGCTATACAAGCTAAACATGCAACGCTTCAAGTTCATAATGACACGAAGCAGGTAGTTGATTATTATTCTCAATAACTATTGATGTAAGTTGTCAATAATAAATGCATTGTTGCGAAAGATCTGAGTCGATTATGTTCAGACTGAGCATTTATACTGTTTAAAGTTTTGATTTGTTAACTTACGCTGAGCGAGCGATGACTCGATTGCGTAGAAAGTGTTGTATGCTCAATGTAGGGAACTGGAATTAGAGATACGACTTTGGGGTGGCGAAATGTCATCCCCAAGCTCTTCGCATCATACTATTCTCATTCGCAGTTCTGAGGTTGCGGGTTAACCGTAACTCTTCTTAAGATATGAAGCAAATTCCTACTTCGCTGCTGACCTTGTTAGCAGGGGTCTTGATCGCGCTCATTAGTATGGGTGGGTCAAAATCATCATCTGCTACCGGAGCAAGCTTCTGCACAGGCTCCTTTGGTGGACAATTTTTTCAATGTGATGGTGTCGATCGCAACAGCACTCTTTTTTGTGGTGCAGGGTGCGATTCTCCTGTTTGCCATTCGCTTTCGGCGACGGTCAGGGGATGATGCTGATGGCGAACCCATTGAAGGTAATGTTCAGTTAGAGATCCTCTGGACAGCGATCCCAACCGTTATTGTGATCTGGCTAGGGGCTTATAGTGTTGAGGTATTTACCCAAATGGGCGGCTTTGGGCCAGCTGGTCATTCGCCAGGAATGCCGATGGCGCATCATCATCGTTCGCCCGCTTCTGCAGGCAGTGCGATCGCCGCTCCCCTGACGGCTCCAGAGATTGGCGGGTCCTCAATGGGTACGAAGGTGGCCGATGCCAGCCAATACGGAATTGGAGCTACCCCTAAGACTTTGGACAAGACCGCCGATGTGACGGTAAATGTGACGGGATTGCAGTATGCCTGGTTATTTAACTATCCCGACCAGGGTATTACCGCTGGGGAACTACATGTTCCCCTCGGTCAGGATGTGCAATTGAACCTCTCGGCCCAAGATGTGATCCATTCCTTTTGGGTGCCGCAGTTTCGGTTGAAGCAGGATGCAATTCCTGGTCAGCCAGCGGAACTCCGGTTTACTGCAACCAAAATCGGCACCTATCCTGTGGTCTGTGCGGAGCTGTGCGGTTCCTACCACGGCAGTATGCGCACGCGGGTCATAGTTCATGCCCCCGAAGACTATGAACAGTGGCTGAGGGAAAATCAAGTGGCTCAGCAAGGCAATGAGAATCGCACGATTGCTGCGGCAGAACCCTCTCTCCCTGTCTTGCCCCATATCCAAGGCTGGGGCGTCACCCCGGAAATACTGGCGCAATTAAACTCCCATCCCGGTTAGTTAGGAGTGTAGAGAACCCGATGGAACCCATACAATCTGCTCCTCCACAGGAGCTTAAGGGACAAACGGTGCCCCATAGCGCGCATCCGCAAGCCTGGAAGTGGTACGACTACTTCACTTTTAATACCGACCACAAGGTGATTGGAATTCAATACCTGGTCACGGCCTTCTTCTTTTATTTGATTGGTGGACTGATGGCAGTGGCGCTGCGGGTCGAACTTGCCACCCCCGACCCGGATTTTCTGGATCCGAGTCTGTACAACGCTTTCATGACCAACCACGGCACCATCATGATTTTTTTGTGGATTGTGCCCAGTGCCATTGGCGGGTTCGGCAACTTTTTAGTGCCGCTGCTCATTGGAGCCAGGGATATGGCGTTTCCCAAATTAAATGCGATCGCCTTTTGGTTAAATCCGCCTGCCGGAGCCTTGCTGATGGCAAGTTTCTTCTTCGGCGGGTCGCAGTCGGGCTGGACGGCCTATCCGCCTCTGAGTTTAATTACTGCTAACCATGCCCAGTCTCTTTGGATTTTGAGCATTGTTTTAGTGGGAACCTCCTCGATTTTGGGATCGCTGAACTTTGTGATTACGATCCTGAAAATGAAGGTGCCCAGTATGGCGTGGAATCAGCTTCCGTTGTTCTGTTGGGCCATTTTGGCGACTTCGGTACTGGCTTTGTTATCTACGCCCGTGTTGGCGGCAGGGTTGGTTTTGCTGCTGTTCGATATCAATTTTGGAACGTCCTTCTTTAAGCCCGATGCCGGCGGGAATGTGGTGCTCTATCAGCATCTGTTCTGGTTTTACTCTCACCCGGCAGTGTATCTGATGATTTTGCCCATCTTCGGCATTATGTCGGAGGTGATTCCGGTGCATGCCCGGAAGCCAATTTTTGGCTATCAGGCGATCGCCTATTCCAGTTTGGCGATTTGCTTGGTGGGGTTATTCGTGTGGGTCCACCACATGTTTACCAGCGGCACGCCCCCTTGGATGCGGATGTTCTTTACGATCTCCACGCTCATTGTGGCGGTGCCCACGGGAGTAAAGATTTTTGGCTGGGTGGCAACACTCTGGGGCGGCAAAATTCGCTATACCAGTGCCATGCTATTTGCGATCGGGCTGCTGTCGATGTTTGTGATTGGCGGGCTGGGCGGTGTGACCTTGGGGACGGCTCCCTTTGATCTCCATGTCCACGATACCTACTATGTGGTGGGGCATTTCCATTACGTGTTATTTGGCGGCTCGGTGTTCGGGATTTATTCGGGAATTTACCATTGGTTCCCCAAAATGACCGGACGGATGGTCAACGAAACCTTGGGCCGGATTCACTTTGGCCTAACATTTATCGGCACGCACCTAACGTTTTTGCCCATGCATGAGTTGGGCTTGCAGGGGATGCCCCGTCGCGTGGCCATGTACGATCCCCAGTTCGAGTTCGTGAACCGACTCTGTACAGTGGGAGCCTTTGTTCTGGCGGCTTCGGTGATTCCCTTCGGGATCAACATGGTCTGGAGTTGGATTGCGGGGAAAAAAGCAGGGGATAACCCTTGGGATGCCCTCACCCTGGAATGGACGACCAGTTCTCCTCCCCTGATTGAGAATTGGGAGGTGCTGCCGGTTGTGACCCACGGCCCCTACGACTACGGCATGAATGGTCGGGCGGCAGCAGCAGATCTGGACGATAGCGCGCTATCGGCATCGGTTTAGGGATGGTCGCGAGTTAAGAAGGACTACAGATTATGCAAGATTCAGTACTCGATTTAGCGGAACCCTCACCCCATGCGGCGATCGCCGCCCATGAAGAACACCCGGATTTGCGGGTGGTTGGGTTGCTGGCGTTTCTGGCCTCGGAGTCGTTGATGTTCGGCGGGTTTTTCGCCTCTTATCTGATTCTGCGGGGCGGGGCAGCAGTCTGGCCACCGCAGGGGAC
>JBAVRC010000810.1:0-3465 GCA_049694615.1 Thermosynechococcaceae cyanobacterium
CCTTCCTGGGGATGCAAAAATTCAGCGTCAGTAAGGGGAATTTTGTGCTCTATAGTCACACCAAAAGCATCGGTCACGCGCTCTGTCCGCCAACCGCATTCGGCTATATCTCCTTGCAGGGTTTCAGTTGCGATCGCACTCATAAACATGCCCCCTCTAAATAATCTCAGGACTTGGATTGCCTACATTATCAGCTCAATTCATCAGAGTCCATCACACTGGCCATTCTCTTTTCCGCCTCCACCTTAGCCCACCCTCGCACAGCCTTAGCCCAACTGGTTTCCCCCATTTCTTGCGCTTTTTTGAGCCATACCTGTAGCCCCTCCACCGTCACAATTGGCAAAGCCAAAGATCGATCCATTGCCCTGTAACGCCCCTCTGCCCAAGACAATAGAACAATCTGTTCCCCATCAAATCGCCAGACCTCCGGCACCCCAAGGGCACCATAAATCGGCAAACGAGGCAAAGAAAGACTCGTCACATCTACCTCAATCGCTAGATCTGGCGGTGGCTCCACTGTCAAATCAATCCTCATCTTGTTCCGTACTGCTGCTTCATGCTGAATGTAGTAACATTCGTCTGCCTCCACCCCCTTTGCTAAATCTTTACGGCTCCAAGTCGAAGACCCTAAACTACAAATTTCGATCCCCAATTCTTCCGTTACTAATTCGACGAAACGAGCTAAATACTTTTTATTTTTTTCATGGGGCGGTAAAGGCATAAAAATCTCCAGGATGCCATTATCGTAGGTCATGCGCTTCCCTGGCTGAGACTCTAGCTCCCGTACCAACGCCTCATAGGTGCCCCAAGAAATCCCTTGAAGCACAATTTTTTGGCTGACCTCAGATTTGGCCTGGATAGCAGTCACCATACAATCCTCTCTAGACCTGACTAAACGGTTTGAAATCGTTGCCTACGCTGCTGAATATTGGCAAGTACTTGTGAACGGTTGATTCACTTCGGCCATCCTCCCTCTGTGCTACAGCGAAATTCCCAGATCTGGGAAATGCACGAAAACCGCCGTTTGGATCATCTTGTGGCCAGACAATATCTTAAAGACTCATCCTCGTTCCCCTGCTATCAACCTCATCAGTCTTTCCCGATCAGTTGATCATCCTGGATGGGGGTATCTTTTTTGTTTGTATTTTGAGTGTAGTAATTATATTGCGAATAATAGTAATAGCTATTGGATTCATTTTCGGGAATCATGCCATTGACTACCAATCCCAGAACCTTTAACCCAGACTGATCAATGTAGTCTTTGGTTATCCGCGCACTATTTTTATCGAGGACTTCAGGTCGAGCCACTAATATCACCCCATCCGATAAACGCCCCACAACTGCCGCATCGGCAGCAACTGAAATGGGAGGGGTATCGAGAATCACATAGTCGTATTGGGTAGACCAGTCTTTAATCGCAGCGGCCATGCGCACTGAATCAAGCAGGGCGAGGGGATTAGGGGGTAATGTACCTGCTGTAACCACTTCTAGCCCTTGTTCGATAATGCGGGTCACGCTAGAAATATCGTGAATCTGTCCGGCCAAAAAATCACTGGCACCTGCTACATTGCTGATTTCCCAAGCTTGATGCTGCGACGGTCGGCGCAAATCCAGATCGACTAACAAAACGGTATGGCCCATTTGATGTAACGCAGCCGCCAAATTTGCACTGGTGGTCGATTTGCCTTCCTGGGCCACAGAACTCGTTATGGTAATGACCTTAAGCGGCAGATCCGACTGCAAAAATTTCACATTGGCCTGTAAAACACGATACGCTTCACTCACATTTGATCTGGGTTCTCGCAGAACAGGTAATGAAGCCATTTCTGTTCTTTCAGGTAGGGGTGGGAACGACGGAATAGTCCCCAATAACGTGTATTCAAATAGATCTCGTGCTTCTTCTACCCGTTTGACTCGGGTATCGAGAGATTCTAATAAATAGACCAGCGCCACAGCCAGCAGAATTCCCGCTAATGTCCCCGCTGCGATCGCCGCTTTTTTATTGGGTGCGATCGGATCTTCCGGGATTTGAGCCGGTTCAATCACCCGCACATTCCCAACCGTTTGATTTTCGGTGACACGCACGTCTTGTAAACTTTTCAACAGTGCTTGATAAGTCGATTCAGCGGCGGTCAGTTCTCGTTCTAGCTCGCGTTGGCGCTGCTCCAAGACAGGTAAAACTTTAGCTTGGTTGAGATAGGCTGTTCGCTGTTGATTGAGTGTTTCGAGTTGTTGGCCTAATCCATTTCGACTAATTTCCGTTTTAATTAGGGTATTGAGTAACTCCTGCTGCGTCGGGCCAACCTGAGTCTGATTCGTGCGTGGGCTTCCTTGGCCTTGTAACGCTGTTGCAACATTGGCTTGGAGTAAGGCACGGGCCTGAGCTAGTTTTGCCTTGAGATCCTGCACCAACGGAAAATCGTCTTGATACTGGGCTTGAGCACTAGAAAGTTGTTGCGCTAGGGCTTGTACCTCTGCCAAACTGGACTGAACAGCAGTCGATTGGCTGGCTGTACTCACAGCTAGGGCTTCAGTGCCATTGAGACCCAACTTTTGCTGCAAGTTGCGGAAATCACTATTCAAGCTCGTCAACTGTGTCTCAGCTTGATCAATTTGCTCGTCAAGACGAGCCAGATTTTCAGCATTACTGGTGGTCGAAACTTCTAAATTTGTGAGTCTGTAGCGTTCCTTAAATTGACGCAGGGCAACATCTGCACGGTACACATTGCGTCGAACCTCAGGCAGTTGTGCAGTGATAAATTCTCGCGCAGCGATGGATGTAGCGCGGGTAGTCTGGACATTATTTTCCAGATAGTCTTGCATTAATTGATTCACCAATAATGCCGCAAGTTGTGAATCAGTGCTATCATAATAAATCTGAATAATATCTGTGTTGACAACGTTTTTTACGGCTATATTTTCTTTTAATTCCTTTAAATCAGGCCATTCTTTCTGCGGATAACTGTTTTGCAATAGACCCAATGTTCGCTGAAGTAAAGGCTGAGATAAAATTACATTTAGCTCGGTTTCTAGTTTTCGATCGGCATCTCCCTTTCCGATTATCCCTTGAGTCGCTGAATCCAACCCGAGGAGGGATGCAGCCGATTTATCGTCCTGAGAGTATAAGACTTGCCCCTGAACCCGATAGACAGGTGCTTTCAAAGTAATGTAAAGGATGGTGGCTCCTAAAACAGAGCTAAAGGCAAACGCAGCTGGAAACCATCTGCGCCGCAAAACGGCTAAATATTGCAAATAATTGGGTTGTGCTGGTCCTTGTTCTTCCATAGGGAATAAATATATTACGAACGCTTAAATTGAAGTTCAATTCGTTTGATAGGAACTATCTCATTGCAGTGGATTTGGACTATGTCGATGCATTGGATACCAAAGCGACTCAATTTTTTGTGCTACGGCGATCGCCGCCTCCCTGTCAGATGTCTCCAACAATACGGTTGCATGTCCGAG
>JBAVRC010000811.1:0-8807 GCA_049694615.1 Thermosynechococcaceae cyanobacterium
GCCCTTGCCGTGCCAAAGGGATCAATGCCGAAATGCCAATAATAGCGACTATCTTCCGAGGCTAATAATGCCTGAATTACATAGGGCGAAAACTGGGATAAGGTTTTGAGTTCGGTATGTCCCTGCAATTGCACCTGCACCAGTGGGGTTTGGTCGCGGGCTAACACCACCACAGGCCCTTGTTGCGAAGCGGGCAACGGCATCACCGTAATCCCTTGCCAAACCACCGCCAAGCTCAGGGCCGCAATGCCAAATAAACCACTGATCCCCAACAATGCCCCCCGCAGTACCTTAATGGCAATGGGTGGTGGATCGATAAACTGAAGGCGTACAGCCGCTTCTAGATCCGGCGGTCCTAAGGTCAAAATATCCTTATGCCGCAGTTCATAGGTTTTCAGTCGCCGCCGTTTCCGAAAAATGCCGTTGGTCGACTTTTCATCGCGAATCAAGAACACGCGACGGTGTTTAGGATCGCGCTTAAGGGTGGCATGAACCTGACTGACAATGGGGTTGCGGACCACAATATCGCTGGTGCGGGAACTGCGACCAATGGTGTAGCGATCGCCCAAGAGCGGGTAAACTTTTGCTTCTTCTGTTCCCGGTTCTTGCACCCAGAGTTCAGGCACACGGGCATCTTTGCGAAGGATCAATTTCGAGAAATGGACCCGTTCCTGAAAATTCTGCACCACACGGGTCAGATTGGTCAGGACTGTTTTAGAACGAGAGGGTTCGGGGGGACTCATGGGCGACTTCAGCAAGGCCAGCGCATTTTTTCAATCATACTGACTCTCTGTATCCCACTCCAGTTAAAACCGAATTCGATACTCCAGAATGCCAACCGCATCGCCTTGGAAATTGACCGAGCTTCGGATGCGGAATTGATCGGTAATGTCGTAGCTGATGTTAAATTGCGGCAAGTCGTTGGGACTGGTCAAAATTTGCAAGAGAGATAAAGAGAATCGATCGGTGACATCGTATCCGAACTCGGCTCCTAATTCCAGAATCGACGTACTGTTGTCCTTGGTTGGTGTTAACAACGGAAACAAACGAAACGTGGCACGACTTCCGAGCACATCGTCAACGACGCTCTGCACCCGATTCAAGAAGGCTGAACTGGCGAGATTGACCAATGCACCTTGAGCATCCCCCGATTCGAGCGATTGGGCAATGCCGCCGCTGAGGAGCGCTAATATTTCGGATTGCGAACGGTTAGGCACACTGGACAGTTCTAACACATCATTAAACCGGGTTCCCAGTTGACTGGCTCTGCCCTGTACATTAGCCCTTACCCGCACCGATTCAATGGAACCCAGCACACCGGCTTGCGGATCTGCAAATTCATTGAGCAGGGTCTTTCGTCCACTTCCAACCTCTGTAACCGTCGTGCGCAGACTGAGGTTCAGGTAAGGATCAAGGCCATAGGTGGGGGTAAATTGGGCAAAGTTGTCTTTTTGCTGATCCACCCGAAACAGGGTGGTAAACAAGTAAACTTCGCCCTTATCGAATCGCACCATACCGCTAGGGCGAGGTGCGTCTATTGAGCCATTCAGATCGACCTGTCCAGAGGCCAAAAAACTGAGGACGGGGGGTTGTAAAATCCGCACATTTTCGACCAAGCGAACTTGTAAATTTTGAAATTCGACGGATGAATTCCCAGGCACAGCAACCGGAGCAACGGGGGAAGACGTTGCATCGATTGCTGGCGTATTCGTCGGGGACGAGACAGCCGCTGCATTAGACAACAACACTTGGCCGTTGCGAAGGGCAACGAGTCCGCCAATATTAGGACGCATGGCACTGCCAAGAACGGTTAAGTTGCCACTGACATCGCCGCGATATAGCCCTTTAAGATCAAGGGTGGTGTTGTCTAAGTTGACCGACAGAGGATTGGCGATGTGAAGGGATTCGTCAAAGATCGGGAGGCCACCAGAGGCTGTTAACTCGCCCTGGTTATAACGCCCCGTCAGGGAAGCAACCGTAATGCGATCGCGATCGAAACGAATGTTCCCATTTACTTGAGCTAGGGGAGCTGTCAAGGTTGGCGATTGCAACGTGGCATCTTGTAACGTTAAGCCCCCTTGCAACAAAGGTCGATCCAGGGTTCCCGTCACGTTTAAGCGGAGTAACCCTTTCCCATCCACCCAAGACACCTGATCGGTGAATAAGTTCGCCAGCGCTAGCCCTTGATCCTTCACCGACAGGGCAATTTCGATTTGATCGCTATCCGGCTTGACCGCAGCAAAGGGCAAGGCGTAGGGAACATTGCCCTGAATCCGAAGGGGTTCAGGCGAATCGATATAGGCCGAACCATCAAACCGTAACCGGGCATTTTGGTAGCTAAACTGCGTCACGGCTTGCTGGATGGCGGCTTTGTTGAGGGTGCCTTGGGCCAGCTCAAATTGTCCCTGCAAGGCAGGATTCTTCCATTGTCCCGATAGCGTTGCCGTGCCGTTGAGTTGTCCCGTCAAATTAACGGGCAGATCGAGGGCGTCAGCCACCGTTTCAATGGGCAGCTTGCTCACCGTTAATTGGCCGGACTGGCGCTGACCGCCCACTCGACCCGTAAAGGAAGTAACACCCTCGCCCTCCGTCAAGGTGAGGGGTTCAACCGTTAATCCAGAGGCATCCCACCGTCCCTTGGCCACCACTCGATCGAGGTGGTAGGGGTCTGCGGTCCAATTTTGGCCGTTGAGGTCGAAGTTTGCCGTAATCCCTGCCCGTAAAGATCCAGCAAAATCAACTGCGCCAGCCAATTGTCCCTTCAGTTTCTCCCAGTTCGGCACTAGGCCAGCGGTGGGCTGTTGGGCGCGCCGCTCGGCCAGATAACGATCCACTTCGGCCAGTCGCTGCAATTGCAACCACAAGGGCTGATCCGCTAGGTTGACGGGTGTGGTCTCTGCATCGCTAGCCCGACCCAATCCCTTGGGTGCAGATTCGCCCAGGGGCAGTCTGAGTGCTCTGGCGACCGTCGCGATATCTTCCAGATTGGCTTGAACAATCGCGAGACGGCCTGATACTTGCGGATCGGCTCGATTTACCCAGTTGGCATCCAATTGATAGCGATTTTCGCCTTGGACCAATTCGCCTTGACTTAAAGTTCCGATCCCTTTGGCATAACGCACTTGTCCCGTGAGGCGATCGCCCACAAACCGTCCGATTCCCGGTCGATCGATATTGAAGGATCCGTTAGCTGCCAAGGTGTGCAGATCCAGGGTTAGATCGCCCGAGGCTAAACCGGACGCTGGACCCAGATTTTGGGATAAATCAGGGGACCAATTAAAGGCCAAGAGGGGCACCTCATGGAACGTGGCCGCAAATTGTTGAGCGCTTTGGCGACGACCAATAATGTAAGCCTCTTCGCGGCGGATATCTAGGGCGATGGGCAATTGTTGGGGGTCTAAGGCAACGTTGATGCGATCGCGGGTTCCACCCAAATTGAGCTGGAGACCTTTATGGGTATCGAAGCCCAGCGTCCCCACCAGAAGCGGTTCAAAGTCGGTTTGAGAGACTGCCAAGTTGCTAACGTCCAATTGACTGTTCAAAATGGGTGCACTGACCGTTCCCGTCAATTGGCCCTTGAGATCGGCTAGACCCTTGAGGGGATTTTGCGGCAGTCCCATTGCGGGCAAACGGTTAAGTGCATATTGGTGGGTGAGCACATGTAAATTCAAGGTTGTCAACTGGGGGCCCGATGGGGCTTGCAGCGAGACCCCAACCTGGCCCTGGGCTTCAAAATTGGGAGCTGAGGCCCGATCCACTAAAATTTGGCGACCATCCCAGCGAATTTGCGCCGCAATGGGATCCTCAATCACAGAGAGACCCTTGGAAAACTGCACGGTTCCTTGCGCCCGTGCCGTCCGAGCTGAAAACCCAGTTAGGGCACCTGCAATGGCCAGACGACCGGACAGGTTGCCCTTTAGGTCAGGGGAATAGGCACGCAATACCAGTCCCGGCAAATCGGCATTGACCCGCACCTGCCCATCGGCCACCACGCCATTCACATAAAGATTCCCACCTTTAATTTGGGCCACAATATCTTGCAAAACAGTCCGATTTTGGCGCACGAGCACCCGTCCCGTCGTGGGATAGGCTGCTCGGGGCGCTTCAAACTGAACCGCAGTTTGGATATCGGTCGCGGGACCGGACATCAGGGCCGTCCCATTGACCCCGCCAATGGCAAATCCCGGTGCGGCTTGGTACAACTGGGCGATCGCATCTCCCGACAACTGACGCCCTTGGAACTGGGCCATGAGTTGAGGGGAGGTGTTGGGATTCAGTTGCAGGGCTGCTATACCCGTCACCGTACCGCCTGCAACTGGATTGGCCACAATGGATCGCACATCCAACCGCGAGTTGGCAAAGGTAAAGCCAGCGGTAATCTCTCGCATCGGAATTCGATCCAGGCGCATTGGACCTGCATTGCGCACCTGTCCGGTGATCACGGGACGAGGAATGTCGCCGCTCACCCGCAGCTCGGTGGCTTGCACCTGTCCGGCAACGGGAAAGGGTAATTGCTTCACCTGTAAGGTTTTGAGGGCTGTGTTAACGTCCGTAGCCGTTGTTTCAGCAGTCAGTGCATAGCCGCGATCTGGATCGATGGATCCGCTAGCCCGCAGCGGAATTGGACCGTAACGGGTCTCAACCTGATCGAAGGTAGCGGTTAGCCCCTTCAGGCGGACCAAACCGGTGCTCTGGAGAAAGGGTTGCGGAATTCCCTTGACGGCTGCATCAACCTTTTTGAGCATTGCAGTTCCCAGGAGCGAAGGGCGCTTATTCCGCTCCAATTGGACCCTGACATTGCCATCGACCCGACCGGACCGCACGTTGATGGGCAAGCGATAAGCGCCATCGAACAAGGTCGCCGGAATATTTTGGGCTTGGAGCTGGAGCTTGGCTTGCTTGAGGGGCAAACGCACTTGTCCTTGGGCTCGTACTTGTCCGCCTACGGCCAAGTCTCCCTTTAAGTCCAGTTGCATCCAGTGGGATGCGCCGAGTAAGGTGACCGTACCCGTGACCGCGCGGGCCATTTGCAGGTTACGGCGACCATTGTTGAAAATCAGGGTTTCGGGGACTTTCCCCTCGGCATCGCGAATAAAGGCTTTGCCCTTCACGAAGGGTTGTCGGCGGGACGGAAGGGTTGCCGATAGGTCTAGGTCGATTTGTTTGGCCTTGGCGAAAATGGATTCGGCGGGCCAATGCATATCTGCTTGGGACAAGGTACCCACACTGCTGAACCGGAGGGGTTTCTGCGGTTTGTAGGTCAGTTGCAAATACCCCTTAAATTGGCCAGACCGGAGGCGCACCGGAATGGGCGGCAGAAAATTAGCCAGGGGTGCAATATTAAGTCCTTGCGTGCGCGCCGTTAGCACAACGATGCGTTGGGGCAAACGGGCTGTACCGTTTAAGGCAATGTTGCCTCCCGAATCGAGGATACCTGTGCTGCGAAAGTCCAGTTGACGGTTATTGTTCTTGAAGGCGATCGCCCCGTTCCCCTGCCGCAGGATCCGATTTTCGCCCACAGCAGGATCGAGGGTTACCGTTGCCTCGTTCGCTTGAATGGAATTGAGCTTGATCTTGAGCCATCCTCCCTTGGGGAGCGGGGTTATTTGGGTGGCAATCCATCGCCGATCCGGGTTCTCATCTAAATAAACCGTGGGACGATTCAGAACCACATCTAGCGCTAAAGTTCGGTTCAATAAAATCGTCCAAGGGTTAAACCGCACCACCACCGATTTTGCGGTGGCCTGATCGCGATCCGAAATCGATTGCCCCTTAACGGTGGTGGTATGGGGCGGAAGGGTCGAGGGGCCGAATTCAATTTCGGTCAAGGAATAACGCTGGAGCGGCCCTAAATGAACCGGACGGTTCAGTAATTTCAACAGATTCCCTTCAACCAAGGGCACCAGTTCCTGCTCAACAAACACCAATCCTCGCCAAGCAGCGGCGCCACATAGAAAACCGAGAACCAGAAGCGTGCCCAGCACAGGGCGACTGATCATGGCCAGCCAAACCGCTTTGGAGCCGGGAGGAGAGGGTCCGTTTGAGGGGTTAGAGGGAGACATCGCAGTGCTCTACTGACAACAGCGAGGAACTGTTAGTTTGACATAAAAGCAGCACGGAACGTGCGCAGTGAGTGTTGTCAGAACTGTAGCAAATATAATTTGATTGCGATCACTTTGTGTCGGCTAAATTGGGCATGATGTTGCTTACCCCATCGGATCCAAAGATGGAATGGATAGATTCTCCCCATTGATTGAGATAATGGGAAGCAACCAAAACACACAGGCTGAACAGGTCTGTTGACCGGACCCTATTTCGATATCTCGATTTCCATAAGGTTCATTATGCGCGTATATGTACTTCTGTTTAATGCGAGGACCGATAACGAAGGCATTCATACCATCAAACTGAAACAGTCCGATGGCGACGCGGATTATCAGGACGTGGTTTTGGCCTTCGAACAAGAAGATGATGCCACACGATTTGCGCTGCTGCTGGAAGCGCAGGATTTCCCGGAGGCCACGGTTGAAGCCATTGATGCCGAGGAATTAGAGGAATTTTGCGAAAGTTCGGGACTGGTGATTCAACAGGTCACGGCAGGGATGTTAGCGGTTCCGCCTGATACCAATGTAGATAGCACGGATTGGCAACCGGAGGGGAGTCCCGTTACCCCTGCGCCAGACCCATCAGAGATGCTCGATTTAGACGCCATTAAACGGCGCTTAGAAAATTTGTTATAGGTCAGGATCAATACCCCGTCGCACTGACCTATCCAACAAGAATGATAGAATCGCCCCAGATTCGGTCATAAAACGGTCGAGGATGTTAGGTGGTGTGTGTCGGTGTTGGGGAATTCCCCAGCTTGACTGAATGACTGGATACATCTTGATTTTGGCAATCATCGTTTTGGGCGGGGCCCTTGCGACACTGGGCGATCGCCTGGGGAGTCGTGTGGGTAAAGCACGGCTGAGTTTATTTAACCTGCGCCCGAAAAATACAGCGGTGGTGGTTACCATTTTGACGGGGAGTCTGATTTCGGCATCGACGTTGGGCATATTGTTGGCCACCAGTAAGGAATTACGCGATGCGGTTTTGAATATCGAGCAAATTCTCCGCAGAAGCCGCGAGGTGCAAAAACAACTCGACCAAGCCTTGGTTCAAAAAGAGCAAACCCAACAGGAATTGTCCAAATCTCGCGCTGAGTTAATTGAGGCCGTGCGGCGGCTCCGGCGCATCAATGAATCGCTAAAAATGGCAGTGGCTCGCCAAAAAGTCAGCGAAGCCAATCTGAATAAATTAAAGGGGCGCTATGAGTTAGCACAAAAAACGCTGCGTCAGTTCGGCACTCAGGCCAAAACCCTGCGATCGCAAATTGGTCAGCTTTCGGTCCAGAAGCGACGGTTGGCTTTAGAACAACAGCGGCTCATTGTGCAACGCGATCAAATTCAAGCCCGCCTCAAAGCCGCCGATACGCAAAAACGGGATCTGGAAGCGGCGGCGGAACAGGCTCGACAACGCATTCAAAATGTCGAACGTCAAAAACAGCAATTAGAAACAGCGATCGCGCAAGCACAGCAGAACTTACAAGCTGCCGTTCAACAGCAAAGCAAACTGCAACAATCTGTTGCCCAAGTGCAGAGCCAACTGGCAAAAGCATCGACTGAGCAAGCTGCCCTGCGACAAGAACGCATCCAGTTAGAGCAAGAGATTGCTGCTCTGGAAGAGAATCGCAAGCGTCTGACGGAAAATCTACGCGTTCTGTTGCTGGGACTCCGACGCGGCAATGTGACGATTCGGGCTGGACAGGTCCTGGCCACCGGGGTCGTGCAAAATCTCAACACCCGCGAACAAGCCTTGCAAGCCCTCAATACTCTGTTGCAGCAAGCCCGCCGCAATGCGATCGTACTCACTAATCCCCAAAATTTATCGCCCACCCAGCAAGTGGTGCAAATGACCAAAGCCGATGTAGACGGATTGCTGCAACAACTGGGCGACGGCAAAGCCTATGTTGTGCGGATTCTATCGGCCCTAAACTATCTAGAAGGCGAGAATCAGGTCATTGTGGTCCCCCAAACCGCGCTGAATGCACAGGTCTTCGAGTCCCAAGCCGTTGTTTCCACCCTAACCCTAAACCCAGCCACCCTCACCGATGAGCAAATCCTCGCTCGCATTAACTCTCTCTTTGCCACAGCAAACCGCCGTGCCATCGAAGCGGGTGTTTTGCCAGATCCGGTGACGGGAACGGTGGGATCCTTTCGGCAAATTGAATTGTTTCGATTTGTTTTGGCCCTTAAGGAACGCAATGACAATACCCCCATCGAGATTCAAGCCGTGACTGCAACCAAAGTCTTTAGTTCCGGTCCATTGACCCTGACGCTACAGGCCCTGCGAAACGGGCAAGTTATTTTACACAGTTGAGCACGTCTTAACTCTCATCAAATCGCGTGTGGAACGATCCGTATTTAATCCAATATTGCTTCAAGTTATGGCATGGGGTGTGGAGACTGGCTTTGGCGCGGTAAAGCAACACTTGACGATGGTCTCCGATCCAAAACTTACCAATGGGAGCCACAGAAATGATGGATCCACCCAAGGCTGAAATGCATTCGGTAAAGCGCTCGATGGTTGTAAAATCAAAGGTCTCGAAGACAAAAAAATTGCCCTTGCAAATCAGATGACGGCTGCGGATCCACCCTTGTAGCTTTTTCTGCGCCATCAGCGGCAGAACTAAAGGACCGGACCCGTTATAGTTGACGACCTGTGAGGAAACCTCAGAAACTGGGGAGTTCATGGGAAAAATCTTGAAC
>JBAVRC010000812.1:0-3962 GCA_049694615.1 Thermosynechococcaceae cyanobacterium
CTTGATCTGGCTGAAGCGGGCTGGATTGGGTGATCACCCGCCTTGCCTATGCAGATTTTTCCGTCTGGCGCAATGTGCTCAGAGTGGCTTTTGGGTGATCTGTATTACTGCATCACTCCATGAAACCCTGTTCAATCAATCCTGTGGGAAAGGTTAACTTCTCTACCTTCAGTCAATACTATAATTATCCCGCCAGCCCAAAGATGAATGAATTATGGGCTGGTTTATAAATCCCGGACAGCCGATATGAGTCCGGGCCTATTCTTTCTACAACTGAATGACATCTGGCGGAAGGGCGATCGCGTCGGTGTTACAAGACCTGTTTATCGCGAAGCAGATTGAGACAGAGCAGGACCTCATCACCCAATCCCATGAACAGTTGGCAGTGGAACATGCGCGGTTTAAGGCGGTTGCGATCGCCCTTAATACCAAGCTGGACAGAAAGGTGAGGACGGCTGATGTACTGTTCAATCGGGAACAGCAGTTCGACAAGGCGGTGTATCGTCGTCGGTTTCGTAATCGGCTCAATGTGTTGTTTGAGTTGACGGAGCTGGCTGCGATCACTTCTGGGTTGGGGTTTTGGAGCATTCCAGGCAGGTGAACCGACAGTGAATGGTGCAAAGGCTTGGGGGCAATATGGGTCATGCGGTGAAGATAGTGAAGGTGTGATCGCTTTGTCCCAAATAAACTGAGGGCATATTTTTTGCTGACCACACAAGACCCAGACCCAATTCAATATTCTGGCAAAGGCTGAAGCAGCATCGGCTGGAGGCAGTGGGGGCGAACGACTTTCCATGGGAATTGCCTTATCGTTAAAACTTTTGGATACCTCGATTAATTCGGCATCACTGAGAATACAATTAAGTTACAAGTAGATCAAGATTTCAGAGTTTTAATTCTATTTTTGAGGTTTTCTTATGGAATCTTCAAATAATTCTTCTGCCGATCAATATCTTCAGAAGGGTATCCAAGAGTATTTACAAGACCATTTTGAAAATGCTAGCAGTAATTGGAGAGAGGCTTACTCGCTTTATCAAGAAAATAAGAATTTATTCGGCCAATTGCAAGTTCTTTATCATTTTGGATTAGCTTACGATTTAAAAGGCTATCATGAAACGGCTCGCGATTATTATAAACAAAGTTTGGTTATAGCACAGCAAATTAAAAATCAAGAAAATGAATTCAATTTACTCCAGGCTATTGGGTTAACTTTCGCATCTGAGGAAAACTATGACCAAGCCATTTTTTACTTTGATCAAGCATTAAAAATTTCTTCTGTTTTACAAAGTGCACCTGTAGTATTTGAGCTTTATAGTAATTTAGGAAATTGCTATTTCTGTAAAAGTTGCTATACTGAATGCATCGTTTCTTATACGAAAGCGCTAACTCTTCGTCCTCAACTTGATAACCCCAACTCGGACAAAGTCCTGTTCGTTCTTCTACGATTAGGGTTAGTTTATCTACAACAAGGTTTATATGAGGAAGCACTCTTAACTTACCAAGAAGCATTGTCGGTTGCGCGTCATCTGCAAGATCGACAATTTGAGTGCGCTACATTGACTCAGATAGCTCAAGTCTATATTTGCCAGGGAAATTATGATCTGGCTATTCCTGTTGCCAAGGATGGTTTGTCAATTTCGATGCAGCTAGATGACCTAGCAACTAGCCTCAATTTCCAGTCTCAATTGGGATATGCCTATTATTGGCTAAATGATTATGCCCTTGCAATCGAAGCATATCAAGCAGGTCTAGAAATCTCGCAAACCCTTGCGCTAAAGGATAGAGAAGCCAGTTTTTTGAATCAGTTAGGCGAAGCATTTTACTACGTCCGGGAAACTGATCTGGCTCTGGAAAACTACAACGCAGGTTTAGAGATCGCCTGTCAAATTAATTCTGATTTTGAACGACTTAATGCGTTGCATGGTATAGCAAAAGCAGAGTGCTATCTTGGTCTTTTTGAAGCTGCACAGACTCATTTTGAAGAAACACTTAGACTGGCTCAAGAACTTCAGGTCGCCAATATGGAGGCTAATGCTTTGGATGGGATGGGTCTAATTTTTTCGGCCCAAGGAAATTATTCTCAGGCAATCACACGGTACCAAGAATCTTTGGAGATCTATCGTCGCATAGAGAATCGGCACAATGAAGCTGCAACCCTAGACAATATCGGTCGTGTTTATTCACAGATGGGATCGCCTAGTCAAGCTATTTCCTATCATGAGCAAAGCTTAGCAATTATTCGTCCTACCAATGAAATTTATAGTGAAGCGCGATCTCTACGACTGTTAGGGTACAGTCAATACAAACTTGGTTATCTGGATGAGGCCGCTGAACATTTATTTGGAAGTATCCACTGTTTGGAGTTAATTCGCGAAAACCTAAAACATAGAGATAATTATCTGGTATCCATCTTTGATGATCACACGAGTTCTTATCGTCTTTTACAGCGGATTCTGATTGAGAGGGGGCAAACTGAAGCTGCGCTGGAAATTGCTGAGCGGGGTCGAGCTAGAGCGTTTGTCGAATTATTAATGAATCAGTTTTCAGAGACGGAGATTTCGAACTTTACGACAGAACAATTACAGATTAACGAAATTAGGCAGGTTGCCATTGATCACAATGCGACTGTCGTGGAATACTCGATTCTGCAAGATATCGATGAAGATCTCTACATCTGGGTCATCCAGCCGACAGGAAATATCCATTTCCGTCATGTTACGGTTGCTCCTTTAGAACAAAAAGGGGAACTTTTACAGGATTGGATTAAGCAAGCTCGCAGGTTTTTGAACACCGATACACGGGATATTCTGACTCAACCTGAAGATCAAACCATTCCTCAACAAGTTGATCGCGCACTAACCCGACTATATGAACTGCTGATTCAACCTATTGCTGATATTTTGCCTACTGCATGCAACGAAACAATTTACTTTGCCCCCGTGGGTCAATTATTTCTTGTTCCATTTGCAGCACTTCGAGACACAAAAGGGCAATATTTGATTCAAAAATATCCAATCGCGATCACCCCATCGATTCAGGTTTTACAATTAACCCATCAGAAAAAAAGGCAGTTAGTTCAATCGGATGAAAAGAAAGTTTTAGTAGTAGGTAATCCTGTAATGCCTGCGGTTCCATTGGCTGCTGCGGGTACTTTGCAACAACTCAATCCTCTCCCTGCTTCGGAAAAAGAAGCTCTTACAATAGCTGATTTACTCGGAACCAAAGCGCTAGTGGGTGCGCAAGCGGACAAGGCAGAAGTCTTGAAATTGATAGGTAAGGCGTGGATTGTCCACTTAGCGACTCACGGGCTCTTTGATGAAGTGCAAGCACTCAATAGTGCGATCGCGCTGACGCCTACTGCGGATGACAACGGTTTGTTGAGGGCGATGGACATTCTGAAGCTGAATTTACAGGCTGAACTGGTTGTCCTGAGCGCCTGTAATACAGGTCAGGGAAGAATTACAGGAGATGGAGTCATTGGGTTATCTCGCGCTTTGATTGCAGCGGGGACTCCCAGTGTGGTGGTTAGTTTATGGTCGGTTCCCGATGACTCTACAGCCCAGCTAATGGTTGTATTTTATCAACATTGGCTAAAGGGTTCTACCAAAGCACAAGCATTACGACAAGCAATGGTAAATTTATTAAATCAGTACCCTGAACCAACATATTGGGCTGCTTTTGTTCTAGTTGGTGAAAATTTTTGATTTAGGGTTTGATTGGGAGACTAGGCAGGTATTACTACCAGAGGAACTGAAGGATGACGGCCAAGAACATCTTTGCCTTATTGGTTGGAATTGATCAGTACCCGTCTCCAGTGCCGTCTTTGCGGGGATGTGCGAATGATATTGCGGCGATCGATGCCTATTTACAGGGTCGGGTTGCTCAAGAGGGATACGTACTTCAGGTTCTGGCGCTGAAAAATGAAGGGGCAACGCGGCAGGCCATCATTGATGGGTTTCGGC
>JBAVRC010000813.1:0-2538 GCA_049694615.1 Thermosynechococcaceae cyanobacterium
CTGGTTGGGGTGGAGCTGGGATGTGGCGACACACCATTTCATGAATGGATCGCTTCTGCTCTTTGCGTTATTTATGATCACTGACCCGCGCTCTATTCCTGATGCAAGGGGCAGTCGAATGCTCTGGGCGGCGAGTTTGGGTGGCCTCACGTTTATCTTGCAAGCGCTATTTTTGATTCCCAGCGCTACGTTTTGGAGCTTATTTTGCCTCGCGCCGTTGACCCCGATCCTCGATCGCCTCTGGACTGCGCAACGGTTTCAATGGCAACCTACACCGCCAGCGGAGGGGATTGCGATCGAAAGCCTTTAGGATGATCAATGACTAAAACGCCTAAATTTCTAACCCATGCCAAACACGGCTCTAAAACGAGGAACCGCAATCGCCCCACAAAAAATCGCCAACTGTGTCACCACAATACTGGGGCCAGAGGGTAAATTGAACGAAGCCGAGAGCAACATGCCTAACACCGCACTAACTGCACCCAATATCGCTGAATAAACCACATGCTGGGTAAACGTGCGACTGAGCAAGCGCGATGCACAGGCCGGAATCACCACAAACGCACTAATTAACAACACCCCCACGGCTTTAATCGAGATACCCACCATCAACGACAGCAAAACAATAAACGCCATGCGGTGGGCTGAGACCGAAACGCCCCGTGCGATCGCCAAGGGTTCGTTGATGGTCATTAACATTTGGGTGCGGAGGGTCAGCCCCATAAATACGGTACAAACGGCCAACAAGATCCCACTGAGGACCAAATCGGCGGTTTGGATGGCCAGAATATCCCCAAACAATAGGTTTTGCAGCCCACCTTTGTAGGTGCCGATGAAACTTAAGACGATAACGGCGATCGCTAAAGATGACGAGTAGATGATATTGAGTAGTGCATCGGTCCAGAGGCTTGTTTTTTCGAGGAGGTAGTTGACGCCTAGGGCAAATAAGACGGCAAAGGGCAGAAGGACGGTGGTGGGGTTCAGCCCTAGTAAAATGCCTAAGCTAATCCCTAGCAATGCGGAATGCCCCAAGGCATCGCTAAAAAAGGACAATTGGCGCAAGATCGTAAAACTGCCTAACATTCCGCCCATTAAACCTGTCAGCACTCCTCCTAGTAAGGCGCGTTGCATAAAAGGAAGTTGGAATAGGTCGGCAATTCGGGTCAGTTCGGCGGATAGAAACATAGGAATCAAGGATGAGGAAAAAATTGAGCTGCCCCTATAAAGCCTGCTCCATAACTATTGAAAGACCAGTTGGGCAATCAGGCTTTTAATAATGCTCAGACCCAGGATTCTAGGTTGAACGGCTGAACGACTTGGATGTGCTAAAGATATCAAGGAGAAACATTAATCAAAAGGATTGGGGCTGTAGTCAAATTGCACTTCGCCGCATGAGTTTTGGACAGCTTCCAGACAGTTTTGCAGGTCATCGCCTGACCAATTGCCAATTGTTTTGAGATGGGCGAGGAATGATTTGGCAGATGTAGCAGAAGGTTCGGTTTGCAGGGATTGGATCAAGGTAAGGGCTTCGGCAAGTCGTTTGCTGGGCAAGGCTTCGATAGCTTGGAGAAGTTGTTCTTTAAGGGGCATTGAGTGTGCTCCTATACGTTTGCTCTCTATTGTAAGCGATCGCCCAGTTCGGTAAAGGAGAAATAGGGCGATCGCTTACACCAAACTCTCGATCTATTCTGGATTAGGACTGGCAAGAGCAAAAACACATCAAAAACTTGCACCAAATATCTCATAATGAGATAATGAGTGTGAGCTATCTTATGTTCTGCGCGGATGCACATTATTAGTCGTAAAAGGTTGCTTCTATTTTCTGCGATTCACGCCGATGCAGAAGCTCCTTTGGATACCTGGTATAGGTCAGCAAAAACGGCCCAATGGCAAAACCTTACAGAACTCAAGCTTATTTTTCCCTCTGCGGATTTGGTGGGGAAGTACACGGTCTTTAATATCAAGGGAAATCATTATCGTTTAATTTCAGAAATTAACTATCGTGGCGGTACTGTTTTTGTTCGGCATATTCTGACTCACGCTGATTACGATAAAGGAAATTGGAAGTCATGAAAAGTACTTTAGATAAAAAGATTTATGCTTCTTTACTCGGTGATGTACTGCCCAAGGTGATTGAGTCTGAAGAAGAAAATGAGCTTTTTTTGGCTGAGGTCGAAAAGCTAATGGCTTTGGGAGAAGATTTATCCCCAGAACAGCTTCAGTTAATGAATCTACTAGTTTCTCTGATTGAGCAGTTTGAAGACCAACATTATCAATTAAATCCTGCAACACCCCATGAGGTTTTAAATGAGTTGGTTCTTCAAAGGGATCTGAAACAAAAAGATCTTGTATCTGTGTTTGGCTCTCAAGGGATTACTTCCGAGGTACTCAATGGGAAACGGTCTATTAGTAAGTCTCAAGCTAAAGCACTTGGAGATTTCTTTCATGTTTCTCCAGCACTGTTTCTTGATCTTTAGGGCGATGCTGTTGGATGTTTGTATTCCGCCAGGGCTGTTTCATTCTCATGAAGCTGTTGAT
>JBAVRC010000814.1:0-1926 GCA_049694615.1 Thermosynechococcaceae cyanobacterium
ACCGTCGCCCATCTCATATTTTCCTTCAAAGGGGGGCTTTAGGACCGTAACCGGAACATTGAAGAATTCCCGTCCTGACAAAATCGTGGCCAATTCGTTGCGATTTTCAGGTTTGTCGCACCACTGCTGGGCTTCCATGACGGCTTTGAGAATGGCCTTGGTGGCTTTGGGATGTTTATCCACCCAATCGGCCCGCATGGCGAGATATTCTTCCGGGTGTGCTTTCCAGATTTGAGCTGTCAACCCCGCCAAAAAGCCAATTTTGTCGGTAATGATGCGGTAGGGCCACGGGTCGCCGGTACTGAAGGCATCCATGGTTCCCGTTTTCATGTTGGCCACGGTTTGAGCAGCAGGAACCGTCAAGAGGCTAATATCCTGGTCGGGATCAACCCCGCCAGCGGCTAACCAGTACCGAATCCAAAAGTCCTGGTTGACCTTAGGAAAGGTATAGGCGGCTTTGAAGGGTGTGCCAGCGGCTTTGAGTCCTTTGATGTAGTCCACCGCGCTTTTATCGAGCTTTGCATGGATTTTCTTGCCTTCATGCTTGTTGGCGACGGCAATCCCATTACCTTGGGTGACAAGCTGGGCTAACACATACATGGGGATCTTTTGATTGGCCTTGGTAATCAACCCCTCGCTAATGAGATGGGGCATGGGCATTTGCCACTGTCCCCCGTCAATGCCACCCCCCGCCGAACCAATTTCAACATTGTCGCGGGCCGACCCCCAGTTGGCTTGTTTGGAAACATCTACCTCCGTCATGCCGTGCTTGGCGAAAAAGCCTTTTTGTTGGGCAATAATGAAAGGAGCGGACTCAATAATCGGGAGATAGCCCAGTTTGACCTTGGTTGTTTCAGGGGTATCTGCGGCAGATACTGGGCTAGCGGGTGCAGCCGTTTCTGCGGTTTTAGTGGCTGTGGGCGGGTTGCCAAAACATCCATTTAATAAGACGGCTGTGGCGGCTGTAGCCCCAGAGGTCATCAGGAATTGGCGGCGGGACAGTTGACTCATAGCACCTCACTTAAGACAAAAAGAAACCCTGTGCTCCATCTAGATCTATTGATGGAGCCGATGAAAACGATTGAATTATCAGTAGTTGAAAGAATTTTATCCCACTCGCGTAACCGCGATAGAGCGACCCGATTGCGCAGGGATTGGTCTTTACGCGCAAAAGGGAGGGGGCTACTTATTCGTTTCTATGGATGATCCCCGACGCAACAGAAATGAACCAATCAAGAGTCCAAAGTAGCTTGCAATGACACCAGGGAAAATAACCTCAAACATGTGAACCTCCTAAATGAATTAAGTCAAATAGATGGAGCTTTAGCGCTCGTAGAGGATGGCGTCCCGTTCGTCTATCCATTGACATCATCAAAGAAAACATCAATCGACATTGAAATTAGAGATTTCTCAAAATGAACCATCGGGACTAGGATCAAGAGGTGGGATCACCTAACAAAGATGCTTTGAATCCTTAAGCTTGAAATCTTCTATTCATATTACTGTTGATCGTAAATAGGTAAAAGTCTGATTTTTGTATATCTAATATAGATTTTGTCTATTGACATAAAGAGGCAGATGGATGGGGATCGCAGTCATCTGCCCAACACAAAATCACCTGATCGCAACTAACCAGGTGGGCAATACAAGGGGCGATCGCTAGGGAGTATCAGATCCGACGATGCAACAAACGACGCACAAGTCTCAACGATTAGCCACCTGCTGCCGCCACAAAGGACATATCCGCCTGCTCCGCAATTTGCCGTCCTTCCGTAAATAGAAAATCGAGAAATGTCTTCGCAACTACGGAAAGTTGTTTACTTTCGGGATAAATCACATACCAATGTCGATGGAGCGGAAATCCCTCAACATTCAGAATGGTTAATGGGCCGTGGATCCCCTCCAAGGCCAGGGAGTGACGGGAGA
>JBAVRC010000815.1:0-2706 GCA_049694615.1 Thermosynechococcaceae cyanobacterium
GCATAGCGCCCGCCCGCCAAGCCATCGCTGTTCCATCCCCAGTACTCAGGGCCGGATTAGTGGTTTGGGCATAAACTTGACCGCCGCCGCCCGTCGCCAAAATGACCGTGGGCGATCGCAGCCAGACCAGTTCTTGGCCCACGATCAGTCCAATACCCTGACAGGCAGACGTTTGTGGATGGGTCCACAAACCCAGGGTAAACGCCTCCGCAAACACCTTAATATTGGGACGCTGCCAAACTTGATCTGTCAGGGTTTGAATCAACGCACGCCCCGTGGTATCCGCCGAGTGCAATACGCGGGGACGGGAATGCGCCGCTTCTAAGGTAAGGGCTAACCCGTCCACCGTCCGGTCAAAGGCAATCCCCATGCCCAGCAGCACCTCCACCTGGGCTGGTGCTTGCTCGACCAGAAAGCGAACGGCATCCGGCTCGCATAAGCCATTGCCTGCTTTCAGGGTATCTACGGCATGGAGTTGGGGCGAATCTTGGGAATCCAGGGCAACAGCAATGCCGCCCTGTGCCCAGCCACTGGCCGATAGCGATAAGGTTTCTTTGGTAATCAGACCAACCTTAAAATAGCTGGGGAGCGAAAGTGCCGCATAGAGCCCAGCAGCACCGCCTCCAACAATCAGAACGTCAAAATAGGGGGGAGCAGACGCGGGGAAAGAGGTTGCCAAGGTACCGTCAAACTCGGATGTAATGGAGAGTATCTTAACTTAGACGATGTCCCAAGCGATGAATTAGACCTGTGCCCCTTAGCCCAATCCCTTACCACCCGACGGATTGCCCTCAATAACTTTAGCGGTAGCCATCACAGTGTACGGCTACCGCTAAAAACATTAAAACTGAAACGTCGCAACAGTAGGGTTATTTATAAGCCCCGTTGTTGAACCGATCATCCCCACTGACCAAGGCAGTTTCAACCTCTGTCACGGTAAAGTTATCTAAATTCGCCTGTAAAGTTTCCTTTTGGCGACTGGATAACCCCGGCAGCTTCAGGACATCGTCCACCGATTTATAAGGAGCGTTTTTGACAATGAGGCGGGCTACCGTGGGATATAACCCCTTATACTGGGCAAATTTCGAAATATTTGCGTTATTTAAATCGATTTTTTGACCATATTCGCTAGCTAGCTTTGCATCGGCAGCATTTGTATACTCCACGGCCAGAACCGCAGAAGGCACGGATCCGTTGAGGATTGCTGCATTAACTGGCCCGAACCAGCTTAAAACGCTTAAACAAGCCACGATCATCGCACTGCACAAACTGATACGTCGGACAAAGGATCCCATATCCTTAACTACCTCCCTGTCTCACAAAAGATTAAACACAGCACTTCATAGAGCGTATCATTTACGACTATGCGTTTTTCAGTTTTGGCCATCTCCTCTTCCGTATTAGGAGGCGGCAGAACCCAAATCCGTAAATAATGGTGTCTCTGGAGCCGCTTCGGGCCGAAAGGGACGCAACTGCAAATCCTGATAAAACTCTTGTTGGCTCAGTTCCACCTTGCTTTGGGCGCTGAGCAATAATAAGGCCCAAAACAACCCCACTCGGTCGTTCTTGATTTGGAGCAGCGCTTCAAAATCCAGCCAGGTTGGGCCAAGACCAGCCGTTTCCAGCCATTGCTCTAGCTCAGTCGCCACCTCGGACATATTTTCGGGGTGGGATAACTGGGCGATCGCCTGTATGGATTGGGCACGGGTGGGACGTGCCACTTTTTTATGGGTCTTGCCTTGCCGCGACTGGCGCTCGACCGCTACGGCAATGAGTTCTAGCTGTTGAATTAACTCCCCGAGGGTGACCCGTCGTTGGGGAAAGGGATGGGCCACAGGCCGACGATGCAAACGACGTTCCAAGTGGAGGGGTAATGCACCCCCTAACCCACTGATGTCGCCTTCCTCAAAAAAATCCAGGGCTTCATCCACCAGATCTTCCACCGGATCGAGTCCCGCGAGGGATTCTGCTTTGAGCAACACCAACATCGAGGCATACAAAAAGGCTTGTCCCGATGTGGCGAGATCCTGGGCATTGATCAGGGGCATTTCGCTTAAAAAGCGATCAAAGACCTCGACCACATTGACATCCCAAGCATCGATCTCGCCACGCTGGGCTAGATCGATCAAAAGGGCGATCGCATCGTCGGCAAAGGAGCGATTCATCATTTAACCCCTAAGAATCGGTGGTCAGGGTGGCACTGGGCAATAACCGTTGTTGTTCCTCCAGTTCGGCCTTGTATCGCTCAAGGTCGGACTGCAAGATTTCAATCTGTTGTTCGCGATCTTCCAAGACCTCGCGGGTTTCCAGGGTAGACTGGAGTCGAACCCAGACGCTGAAGATCCACGCCAAGATGGCACCGAGTCCCATCGCGAGAATCAATTCAACCGAGAGGGGGGCTTTAAGCTCTAGTCCTTCAATAATTTTGATACTGACCAGTTCAGTGTTTTCAATCCCGAACAGGACAAGGGCCAAACAAATCACAAAAATGAGCGAGAAATTCACCTGTCGCATCAGTTCAACTCCCAAGGCCGCAAAAGTTGCGTTTACTACTGATTCACTATAGAGAATGAATACTTCAAAGTTTAGCGGCCCCAGCCTAAAACCGCGTTAAGTTGCTTACAAAGCTTAGCGATTGGGCCGCAAAGCGACCATCCTCAGGGGATATAGGGTTGTATGCATCCGAACCGCGCGACAACATAAAGC